>JAJDNM010000028.1 GCA_022340665.1 Acidobacteriota bacterium
GAGGGTCTCAACGGTGGTGAAGCCGTCGATGTCGGCTGAAGGGAACAGCTTGACCTACAGCTTCCCGCCGCACGCAGTCACCCTGCTGCGGGGCAGAATCGAATAGCGGCTTCGCGCGGCGACTATTCAGGAACTGGGCGAGAAGGCGCCTGGTACGAGGGCTCTGATGTCTCGACCATGACCCTGTCCCATCGGTGCGAGCGATCTGGAACCACGGCCTCTCTGCTCTAGCGGGCGGACAGGGATCGGGCTGATTGTTGAATTTTGAATAGAACAACGATCGGTACTCACGACTCAGTTCAGAAAGGACTCCAGGGAAGGCTCCCATGCGGCGATCGACTCGAGGGTCGGGTGATGCGTCCGGTCCAGCTGAAGCGGTGTCAGTGTGATGCAGCCATTCTTGAACGCCCAGAGGTCCGTGTTGGGATCGGGCGTTTCGTTCATGATGCGCTCGCCTCTGTAAATGGTATCGCCATCAGAGTCGCCGATCGGTGGGAAAATCATCTCGTAGCGTCGTCCGCCTGGCGGGGCTTCGGTGACGCATTTGATCGTGCCGTCAGGAACATTCACCGAGAGCAGGACTCCATTTTCGAGTGGGTGCGCGAGGACGTGTCGCACGATACGCGCCGCGAACTCTGCTGCCGTGGTGTACTCGGCACGTTGTTTGGACTGCGAAAAGGCAATCCCGGGAATGTCGTTTAACAGCGCTTCGAATGCCGCGCCGACGGTGCCTGAATAGTTGTAGGTGCTGCCGATGTTTGCGCCGTGGTTGATTCCCGATACTACGAGATCAAAGGGCCGGTCCTGGCCGAAGATCCTGACGCCGAGGTACACACAGTCGGTCGGGGTGCCATCGATCGCGTAACCGGTCAGGTGGTCGCCGATGGAAACGTTGTGCACTCGAATCGAATCACGTTTATAGGCACGGTGCGATTGGCTCGCGCCAGACTCGTTTTCTAAAGGCGCGATCACGAGCACGTCTGCGAACCCGGAGAGCGCCTCCGCCAACGCGGCGATTCCTTCGCTCGAGAATCCATCGTCATTGGTGACGAGAATGCGGGGCGTTCCTTCGTCGGCCTGGGGGAAGGACTCCGCAATCGCACCTTCCTGTGCGCGGCCACACGCAACCCACAGTATCAACCCGAGCACCAGTGCGACTCCGAGTAAAACAGCAGCTCTTTTCATTTCACATTTCCTTCAGGTGGTACGCGACACGCAGGCGGCGCCACATCGAACAGTGATTACCTCAGCCAGCATTCAAGGTTCATTTTCGTTCCCTGCGCACGAGTGTGCGTCGTCGGTCGAGGGGCGTCAACCTGTATCTCGTCACGCTTGGCCAAGCTGCGAGACCACAAGCTTGCCGCAGCGCATACGCGATCTGCTCGTCCGTGTACATCTTCCGCTTCATCGATCCTTCCTTTCCGAAGGTCAACTCTAGCCTCATCTCTCAACTTGGAATTGATACAGCTTTTGGGGGAATGGGTCGGTGTACACGTCCGGTGTAGACTCGTAGCGCCCGGTAACCGGAGGATGACCACGTTCCAACCGCCACACTTACGAGCAGGATTATTTCGTGGCGCCAGGATCGTGGCCGCGTATCTGTTGTGCGTGCTCGTCAACGGCTGCGTCCACTACCAACCGCGCCCGATCGTAGCCGACGCGACCCTCGACGACTTCGAGGCGCGAAGCCTCGATGCCCCGGAGATCCGACGTTTTCTTCACGACCAGGTCGGTGTCGACCAGTGGCCGCCGTCGTTTTGGGATCTCCAGTCACTGACCCTGGCCGCGCTCTACTACAGCCCCGATCTCGACGTCGCCCGCGCGCGTTGGGGTGTGATACAGGCTGGGACGATTACCGCCGGTGCGCGCCCCAATCCGGCGCTCAACGCCTCCCTGGGTTACAACAGCACATCGGAGTTGATCCGGCCCTGGATTCCGGAGGTCGTGCTCGGCCTGCCGATCGAAACCGCCGGCAAGCGGGGTCTCCGCATATCCGAAGCACAGACGCTTTCGGAGGCGGCACGGCTGGATGTGATCTCCGCCGCCTGGGTTGTGCGCAGCCGCTTGCGCCACGCGTTGGTAGACCTCTACCGTGCTCAAGAAATCGAGGCCGCCCTGCTCCACCTGCATGAGCTCCAGGTTCAGAGCCTCAATTCGCTGGAGGCGCAGCTTGCCGTGGGAGCGATTTCCGCCAACGAGGTAACCTTGACGAGGATCGCCACCGGGCGCACCCGACTGGCTGCGCTCGAGGCCGCGCGCGAGCGCGAGCGGGCCTGGGTGGAATTGGCGGCCGCGCTCGGCATCCCAACCACGGCCGTCGAGGGCATCGAGATCTCCTTTGACGAGTTCGAGCGCCTGACCACCGACGTGCCGTCAGACGAAATGCGGCGGCAGGCGATTGTTCATCGCACCGACATCCTGAGCGCGCTCGCGGAGTATGAGTCCACCCAGGTGGCCCTGCAGATCGAGATTGCCAAGCAGTACCCTGACATCGACATCGGTGCCGGCTATCAGCTCGACCAGACCGACAACAAGTGGACGCTTGGGCTCAATCTTGTCCTTCCAATATTCAACCGTAACCGCGGGCCGATCGCCGAGGCCGACGCCCGTCGTGCGGAAGCGGCGGCACGTTTTCTGGCGCTCCAATCGCGGGTCCTGGCCGAGGTCGATGGTGCTACGGTCTCCTATCGGAGCGCGGTCGAGGCTGCGGCCGCCGCCGACGAGATACTGACGAAGCTCCGGCAACGCGAAGACTCCATCCAGACGGCCTACGGATTGGGAGCAGCTTCGAAGCTCGAGGTGCTGAGCGCCGAGATCGAGATCGCCACCGGCTGCGTTGCCCGGCTCGAGGCGCTGGTGCGCGCCCAACGCGCGGCCGGGGACCTGGAGAACGCTTTGCAGAAGCCGCTCGACACAGCGGAATGGATTCTGGTGACGCCGGCGAGGGCAGAAGGGGATACGGAGGCGCAAGATGACGAGTGATCGGGCACGTTGGGTGGGGAGGCTCGTCTTCAGCGCGGCTGTGGTAGCCGCCGCTATCCTCATGAGTCCCGGATGTCGGCGAGGCGACAACAACAGTGATGCGCGCGTCGAGGTCTTGGTCCACGTTGGCACCGTCACGCGTGCTACGCTCCACAGCTACGTAGAGGTGTACGGTCGAGTCGAACCGCAGCCACCGGGAATCGACAGCCCGCCGGCGCGCGCGATCATCGGTGCACCAGTCAGCGGCCTCCTCGCCCGGATCGAGTGCGCGGAGGGCGAACGGGTCGGCGTGGGATCGACGCTTTTCGTCCTCGACAGCCGCGCGGCGGAGGTCGCAGCCACCAGGGCGCGGACCGCCCTGGCGTACGCTGAGAAAACGCTGGAACGGCAACGCGAACTTCTCGAGGCCGGCGGCACCTCTGAACGAGCGGTGCAGGATGCAGAGCAGCTGCATGACACCGCCGAGCTCCAGCTAGCGGCCGCAGAAACACAGCTCGAGCTGTTGCGCGTCACCGCACCGGTGGCCGGCACGGTTGTCCGCATCGACGCAGCGCTCGGGCAGCCTGTCGAGCCAAACACGATCCTGGCCGAAATCATCGATCTCGACCGTCTCGTGGTCGAGGCCGGTGTGCCGGACCGCGAGGCGCAAAACGTCGCTCTGGGTCAACGGGTCGAGTTCGTGGCGGACGGCTCTATTTTTGGACGCGTTGTCTTTGTCGGTCGAAAAGTCGATCCCGCGACCGACACCGTCGTGATCCGCGCCTCCGTACCGGCGGACTCGACACTACGACCGGGGCAATTCCTCGAGTTCCGGATCGTCACCGATGAGCACCCGGACTGTCTCGTGGTCCCGGTGGCGAGCGTGGTCACCAGCGAGGGTGAGGGCAGTTGGGTCATGGTCGTCTCCGGCGACGCCGCGGTCAGAACACCGGTAACTATCGGGTTGCGGGAGGATGGCATGGTTGAAGTCAGCGGGCCGGAGATCGCGGAGGGAACCGTCGTCATCACCGACGATGCCTACGGCCTCCCGGTGGAGACCCGGATCCGCATCGCGGGCAGCTGATGCTCGGGCGATTCGCCACCCGCCACGCGATTCCCATCGTCTTCCTCAGCATCGCACTATGCTTCGCGGGGGTCTTCGCCGCATCGACCCTGTCGTCATCGGTGTTTCCCCAGACCGATTTTCCGCGCGTCGTGATCCTCGCCGACAACGGCGTCATGCCCGGCGATGAGATGATGGCCACCATCACCCGTCCCATCGAGGAGGCGATGAAGGACATCCCGGGAGTGGTCACTGTTCGCTCGGCCACCGGCCGCGGCGCGGCAGAGATCAACGTCTTCTTCACTTGGCACGTGGACATGGTGCGTTCGGAGCTTTACGTCCTCAGCCGTCTATCGCAGATCCGCAGCCGCCTTCCGGTCACCACCGAAACCACCGTCTTCCGACTGACCTTTGCGGCGTTTCCGATCATCGGCGTCAGCCTGACCAGCGCCACGCGCGACATTACCGAGCTGTGGGAAACGGCGCGCTACGACCTCAAGCTGCGGTTTCTGCAGATCCCCGGTGTTGCGAGGGTGGACCTGGTTGGCGGCCGCAGGCCCGAGTACCACGTCGTCGTCGACCCGATCCGACTCGGCGCCGCCAACCTTACGCTGGCCGAGATCACCGAAGCGCTGAACGCCACCAACCTGGTCCAGTCCTCCGGGATGCACGAGGAAAACCACACCCTCTACCTGACCGTGGTCGACGGCCGTGTGCACGGCATTGCGGACATCGAGAACCTCGTGATCACGGCGATCGATGGGCATCCGCTGCGCGTCGCCGACATCGCCACCGTCCAGCACGGGCACGAGCCGATCTTCAACATCGTCACCGCGGACGGCGAGGACGCGGTACTGCTCAACATCCGCAGCCAACCCGACGGCAGCACGCTCGAAATCGCAAAGGCGCTCAAGGATGAGGTCGAGCAGCTGCGGCGGGAGCTCCCGCCCGATATGAAGCTGGCGTTCTTCTACGACCAGTCGGAGATCGTCAAGGCGTCGGTGGAAAGCGTGTGGGAGGCCATCTTCTTCGGCCTCCTGTTGTCGGTGACCATCCTTTTTCTCTTCCTCAAGAAATGGGGAACGACCCTGGTTGCCACCCTGGTGATCCCGGTGACCGTGCTCATCACCCTGGTCTCCATGCGCGCCTTCGGGTTGACCTTCAACCTGATGACGCTTGGCGGCATCGCGGCCGCCATCGGTCTGGTCATTGACGATGCGATCGTGGTGGTGGAGGCGATTCACACCAAGCTCACAGCCGGCACCAGCCGACTCGAAGCGGTGGAGACCGGGATTGCGGAAATTCTTCGCCCGCTGGTGGGCTCGACCTTGACGCCGGTGGTGGTCTTCCTGCCGCTCGCCTTCCTCGACGGCATCACCGGAGTCTTCTTCCGCGCCCTCGCCCTGACCATGGTGGTTTCGCTGCTGACGTCGCTGGTGCTGGCGGTCACCCTGACCCCATCGCTGGCGGCCACGCTGATGCGCCCGAGCCGCCGCGAGCAGGGTACAGCCGTGGACGAGAAAGGCCCAGTGCTGCGTCGCCTGGTCCGCCTCTACGAGCTCGCGGTGCGGCCGGCGCTGCGCCACCCGCGGTTGACATTGGGGGTGTGTTGTCTGGTCATCCTGGCCGGCATCCTGCTCTACGCCCACCTCGACAGTGAGTTCCTCCCGCCGATGGACGAGGGCGGGTTCGTGATCGACTACGTCACGCCGCCGGGCACGAGCCTGGCCGAAACCGACCGCCAGCTCCTGCAGGCGGAAGCGATTTTGAGAACCATCCCCGAGGTGGAGAGTTACTCGCGGCGCACCGGGGCGCGGCTGGCGCTCGCCATCGCCGAGCCCAATACCGGTGACTTCCTGGTCAAGCTGCGGCGCGATCGGCGGCGCTCGACCGACGACGTCATCGGCGAGCTGCGGGCGCGTTTCAACAGCGAGCTCCCAGGCGTCGAGTGGGAGTTTCCGGGCATCCTCGGCGACCTCATCGGCGACCTCATGTGGGCGCCGCAGCCTATTGAGGTCAAGCTGTTCTCCACCGACCAGGGCTGGCTCGAGAGGAAGGCACCCGATGTCGCGGCGCGGCTGGCCGCGATTCCCGGAGTTGTCGACATCTTCGATGGCCTCGTCTACACCGGCCCCACCATCTCGCTACGGGCGCGGCCGGCCGAATCGAAAAGGTTCGGTCTCGACACCGCGGCCATTGCGGCCGCGGCCAGTGTCGCCATGTTGGGCGAGACGGCGTCGTCGGTGCTCGAGGGTGACCGCGTCGTCGACATTCGGGTCACGGTCGACCCCACCCGGGTCGGCTCTCTCGACGCGCTCATGCAGCTGCCGTTAAGAACTCCCGGCGGCGACCTGGTAAAGCTCGGGCAGATCGTCGATGTCGTTGAGGAGCCCGGGCAGCTCGAGCTGCGGCGCGAGGACGGACGCCAGAACGTAGCCGTCACCGCTCGCCTCGAGGGCCGCGACATGGGCAGCGCCATGGCCGAGATCCGCGCCAGCCTCGGTCAGGACGACTCGATCCCACCCGGGACCATCGAGTACGGCGGGCTCTATGAGCAGCAGCAACAATCGTTCAAGAACCTGGTGTTGGTGCTGTTGATGGCCGTGGTCCTGGTGTTTACGGTCCTGCTCGTCGAATTCGGATCCTTCGCCGAACCGCTGGCCATTGTTTTCGGCGCCGTGCTCGCCCTCTTCGGTACCGTACTCGCTCTGTGGCTGACCGGGACTTCGTTCAACGTCGTTTCTTTCCTGGGTGCGATCATCGGCGTCGGAATCGTCGCCAAGAACGGCATCCTGATGCTCGACTACGTCCGAAACCTGCGCGACCAGGGCCTCGACCTGGTCGAGGCCCTAGTGGGTTCGGGACGTCGCCGGCTGCGGCCGGTGCTGATGACGTCGCTGGCGGCGGCCCTCGGCATGTTGCCTTTGGCGTGGGGCGTCGGCTCCGGCGCCGACATGCTGCGGCCGCTGGCCATCGCCGTCATTGGCGCCCTCTGTATCTCGGTGCTCCTTTCGCTGGTGGCAACGCCAGTCGTGTACTCTCTGCTCGTGCATCCTCGAAGGGGTGAGGCTGATGACGGTCGGAATCATCGCTGAATTCGTGGCAGGACGTGCCTCGGGACGCGCGAATTTCCGCACCATGACGTCCTGCAGCGCTGGCGAGTAGGCCTTCTCCTCCCCCCCCCCAGGTAGAGCTACGGCGGCCCCGGGCTGGCTGGATGGCGTTGCCTGCTCGACGCGAGGCATCGCGTTGGTGACACCCTCAGAAAATCTCAGAAATATGATTTGTATCCAATATTGAAAATACGTACGAGAAATATCGCTCTGAAGTGAGCTGAAAAGATAGATAGGATACAATCAGATCGTCTCCAGGGTTTGGTGGTCGAAGGAATGTTTACTTCGGATCTCCCAACGCTACTGATCGACAGCTGAAAATCCAACGCCGGGATCGGGGGTTCGAGTGACGGGCAACAACGGTGAAATCGATGCCAGCTCGACGGCGTCGCTTTTCAGTGAGGGCTACAAACGCGGCGTGTTGAGCTTGTTGCTCCTGGCGTACACCTTCAACTTCATCGACCGTACGATCGTCAATACGATCGGACAGGCCATCAAAGTCGATCTGAGGCTCACGGATACGGAACTCGGCCTGCTCGGTGGCTTGGCCTTCGCACTGTGTTACACATTTCTCGGCATACCGATCGCGAGGCTGGCTGATCGTGGCAATCGCGTAACGATCATTACCGTTTCGATTGCCGTATGGTCGGCCTTCACGGCCGCTTGCGGGATCGCCCAGAACTTCGTGATGCTCCTCCTGATGCGGGTAGGCGTCGGTGTGGGTGAGGCCGGACTTTCCCCGCCGGCGCACTCCCTCATCTCCGATTACTACGAACCCCACCGTCGTGCCTCCGCGTTGTCCGTGTATGGTCTCGGAATTCCCCTCGGCGTCATGTTCGGCGCGGTAGCAGGCGGGTGGATTGCCGACAATTTTTCGTGGCGCATCGCCTTCCTACTGGTCGGTCTTCCGGGTCTTTTCGTCGCGCTTCTGGTCAAGGTCTTCATCAAGGAGCCACCACGCGACTCCGTCGGGCGTAGTGGTTCGGCGTCGACCTCTGTGCTGGCAGATCAGAACCCGTCGCTCTGGGACGTCATCCGGACGATGTTCAGCACCTGGGGACTGATCCACCTCGTGGCAGGCTGTACCCTCGTGTCAATGGCCGGGTACGGGACGAGCATGTACTCGCAGGCCTATTTCATCCGCTATTTCGGGGTCAGTTACACCCTTGTCGGTTTGATCTTCGGCGTGATCGGCGGTATCAGCTCCGCGATCGGGACTTTGCTTGGTGGATGGCTGGCAGATCTCGGCGGTCGCTCAAATCTAAGGTGGTACGCTCTGGTTCCGGGAATCGGAGTGACGCTGGCGCTGCCGTTCTACGTCTTGGTCTTCACGCGCGGATCGTGGCAGGCCTCGGCCTGGCTGCTCATCCTTCCTGGAATTTTCCATTTCATGTACGTCGGGCCTTCCTGGGGCCTTGTGCAGAATGTCATGCCGGGCCCCACGCGAGCAACAGCCGCTGCGCTACTTCTCTTCATAGTCAACATCATCGGTCTCGGGCTCGGGCCACCGGTCTGTGGTTGGTTGATCGATACATTCAGCGCCTCCGCCTTCGACGCGTACGAGCTCGGCAGTATGGCGGAACAATGTCCGGGGGGGATTGGTTTCGAGGGTTCCTCGGCGCAGTTGGACGCAGCGTGCAGAGCTTCGGTATCGCTCGGAACACGGTGGGGGATCCTCGTAACCTTGATTTTCTATGCGTGGGGAGCGCTGCATTACTTCCTATCGGCGATGGCGTTGCCGAGAAAATTTCCCGCGCAGATCGACACGCAGAATAGGGCCCCCTGATCGTGTATGACATCGTGGGCGGTCCCAATTTGAAGGTCCGCGCCCGGCTCATTATCATGACGGGGACCTGATCTGACGGAGGAGGGAAGAGCGATTGCGAAAAAGTGAAGCGGACTGCCCACCGAAGGAACCTGGCGACCGGGCGAAGAGCGCTCCGCTTAGTGATCAGGTCACCGCGAAGATTCGGGAGCTCATTTTGAACGAGGAGTTGCGGCCCGGCACCCGGATCGGCCAAGAAGCGCTCGCCAAACGTTTTGGAACCAGCCGCATTCCGGTGCGTGACGCCCTGCGCCAGCTCGAGAGTGAGGGGCTGGTCATTCTCACTCCCAACAGTAGCGCGCGGGTGGCGAAGCTCGATGCCCAGGAGTGTTCGGAGATTTACAAAATTCGCGAGCGCATCGAGCCGCTGGCGTTGGCCGAGTCGATTCCCCGAATGTCCGATGAAGACGTCGCGGCCCTGGAGCGAGCGGCTGACAGAATCGAGCGCACTATGGACAGTGATGTTTTCTTGCGGCTGGATCGTGAGTTTCACCTTTCAAGCTACCGGGCAGCGAATACGCCACGGTTAATGGCACTCATCGAACGTTACTGGAACACGACCCAACCGTACCGAAGGGCGTACACGAACATGGTTTGGCAGAAGGGGAACTGGATCATCAACTCCGAGCACAGGCTTCTGGTTGAAGCGATCGGGCGGCGCAACGTCGATGATGCCGGTCAGATCCTCACGCTGCACATTCGGCGCACCCGCCAGGAGCTGATTCGGCACATGGAACTGTTTCCAGACTCCGATTCAGGGTGAGCTCGATCAAGGAGCGTTGCCGGCTGGCTTGAGGGGTTCATCATGGAAAGGTACACGGCAGGAAAAACATGTTGCGTGCTCGCTGGATTGGCGGCGATGCTTTTCGTGGCGAGCGCATCCTCCTCAACGCTGCGAGAGATCGAGTCATTCGGCTCGAACCCCGGACATCTTCAGATGTTCGTGCACGTTCCCCGCGATTTGCCAGAGAACGCTCCGCTGGTCGTCGTGCCGCATGGGTGTTTTCAATCGGCTCAGGACGTTGCTGACAACTCGGGTTGGGTAGAGATGGCGGATCTCCATGACTTCGCTCTCGTGTTTCCACAGACCTCGAAAGCCAACGAGCCAAACGGCGGGTGTTTCCGAACCTGGCAGCCAGAGCACCAGAAACGTGGCGCCGGAGAGCCGCTGTCGGTACGGCAGATGATCACATGGGCGGTCGAACACCACCAACTCGACGACAACCGGGTGTTCATCGCTGGCATGTCATCTGGCGGGCTCTTGACCGGCGTCATGCTCGCGACCTACCCGGATGTGTTTGCCGCTGGCGCGCCGCAGTCGGCCTATCCGTACAGATGCGCCAACAGCTATGACGAGCTGAAACCCTGCGCGGAAGGCGCGCGTCACCTCCCGGGAGAAGCTTGGGGTGATTTGGTCCTCAACGCATATGCGGAATTTTCCGGTGTCAGGCCGAGGGTTTCCATCTGGCATGGTGAGACAGACCCACTGATCGCGCCCGCCAACCTCCACCTTCAGCTCGAACAATGGGCCACAGCGGCCGGTGTTGATCAGGACGCCGATGACGTCGAAAGAGTCGGCGGTCATGTGCGAAAGCGCTATAACAACTCTGACGGCAAGCCGGTGATAGAAACCTACATGGTCCAGGGCATGGGGCATGCGATCGCCGTCGACCCTGATGGAACCCCCGGGTGCGGCGTTGCCGCACCGTTTTTCGTCGACGCGGGCATATGCTCCGCTTTCTGGATTGCGAGGTGGTTCGGCATCGCGCGCTGACGTGTTTCAGTGCGCGCCAGCCGATGCGACCGTTTCCAGGTGCTTTTTGAAGGCCGTCAGGAACTCGGCTCCGATGACGCCGTCAACCACCCGGTGATCGCAGGTCAACATGACGGTCGCCATCGTCGCGATGGAATACCCGGAATCATGGAACAAGGGCCGCCTCTCGGCCGCACCGACCGACAGCACGCAGGCCTGCGGAGGAGTGAGGACGGATGAGAACGACTTGATTCCGTACATTCCGAGGTTCGAGACCGTGAACGTGCCACCATCGATGTCCGGCCTCTCGAGCTTGTGCGACCGTGCCTTTTCAACCAGGTGCCTGATCTCCGCGGCAATTTTCTGGACCGATTTCGATTCGGCAGCCTTCACCACCGGAGCCACGAGGCCGCCATCGACCGCGACGGCCACCGCAATGTTGGCGTGGTTGTGCCGCGCGACGCCTTTATCGGTGTACGAGGTGTTGGCTGCCGGCACCTCTTTGAGTGCGGCCGCGGCCGCCGCCACCATGAAATCGTTGAGGCTGAGCTTGACGTCGCCTTCGCCCGACGACTGGTTCATAAGCGCTCGGCGTCGCGTGACTCCATCCAGCTGTATGTCCACCGACAGCGAGAAATGTGGAGCTTCGCGAATGCTCTCCGACATGCGGCGGGCAATCGTCTTGCGCATTCCGGTTAGAGGTTCAAGACGATAGCTTCCCGGCTCGATGCCAAGGGCGGTGAGCCTCGGCGACACCCCCATCTCCTGTGCCGCGTTCTGCGGCTGCAAATCCACGCTCGGCTCGGCAGTGGATGCGTTGGCATCTGGCAGCTCGAGATCGCGGCTCACGATCCTACCGCGAGTTCCCGAACCTGAAATTTCGTGGAGACTGATCCCGTGCTCGCGTGCCATACGGCGAGCTCGCGGCGAGGCCAGAACGCGCTTTGACTGTGCTTGATCGGGCGTCGATGGTTGATTACCCGGCTCGGCAGTGGAGTCGACCTGACCCATCGAACTCGGTTGGTCGTCGCGAGCGCCGGAATCCACGGGAGTCGGCTGATTCGAGGACGAATCACCCTGTGGCGCCCCCTGCTCGCCGGGATGCTTGCACGAGTCGACCCCATGATCTGCCGTGACCAGACGAGCGAGCGTCGTTCCGACTCGAACCGGCTCGCTTCCCTCGGCGACCTCTATGGCGTCGATGATGCCGGTTGCTGGCGCCTCCAACTCGACCGTGGCCTTCTCGGTTTCGATTTCGGCAATAACCTGGCCGGCCTGGACCGTGTCACCGACCTCGACGAGCCAGCTGATCACGGTGCCCTCCTCCATCGATGTGTCGAACGAGGGGAGGGTGATCTCAATCGGTTTTTCTGCAGCGTGCATCGTGCTCCACCTAATCCGCCGGGCAGGCCGGGTGCCACAGTCGAATCGACGTCTCTCGCTCATAGGCTTTGCCGTTCGGAAAGCTGACAAGCTCGAGCTGCATGCCCCAAGGTGTGAGGAAGTAGACCCACGTCTGACCGCCGCTCGGTCCGCTCGTCCGCGTCGTGGGCTCGCCCAGGATCTTGAGGCCGTGGCTCTTGAGGTATTTGAGCGCACGGTCGAAGTCGTCGACATAAAACGCCAGGTGGTGCCCTCCGACGTCGCTGTTCTTTGGAGGCGTGTCGACATGATCCGGCGATTCGTACTCGAAGATTTCGAAATTTGGGCCGTGCTTGCAGCGAAAGAACCTGAGCTCCTTGACCACCGCCCTTGGATGCACGTTGAGGTGCCGCGCCATCCAATCGCCGTCATCCTGGAAAGGTCCCAGGGAATACACGTACTCGCAGCCGATAACGTCGACAAAGAACCGAGTCGCTTCTTCGAGGCAAGGAACGGTAAAGCCTACATGTTCCGTCCCACGCAACCCCGGGATTCCGTTTTGCGGTTTGTTCTCCGACATGGTGTTGCCCCCGTGAGTACTCGATCGTGCAGAGAAAACTGCTATTCCGCGGACCCTGGTCTATCTACAGTTGGATCCAATAATCGTTATCATACGCTATTTTTCACTTCGTTCGTTACAAAATGTCAAATTTTGGATACAATTCTGTTGACATGGAGCTCTTTTCCGTGATATTCCGTCGGCCAGGGAATCTCAGCGGCGAATGGACAAAATGGCCAAACCTGACCGCACCGCTCGCGTCACGGAGCTTGCGGTCACAAACGACAGTTGGGGGGTCTGAAAATGTCGAGAGTCGTTTGGTGTAGATGGAGCATGATCCTTATTCTGGTGCTGATGCCCGTGGCCCTGCTCGCCCAGGAGTCAGAACCTGAAACTCCAACCGATGAAAGCGCCGAGGGCCAGACCGTTGCCTTTACCGGCGAAATCATCGTCAACGCTCAACGCCGTGAGGAAGCCCTGGTCGACGTCCCGATCTCCGTTACCTCGAACGATGCAGATCAGCTCGACAAGGCGGTTGTGTACGGGATCATGGATCTGGAGAAGCTGGTTCCGGGCATGCGGGTAGACCAATACGGCGCTTATGCCCAGCCGACTATTCGCGGTGTCGGGACGCAGGATGTCACCGGACCCGGCGCGAACGCAAACGTCGCGATCTATGTTGACGGCTTTTACATGCCGTCCCAGGCAGGCAACATTTTCGATTTCGCGAACGTCGAGCGAGTCGACGTGTTGAAGGGCCCGCAGGGCACGCTGTTCGGACAGAATGCTACCGGTGGCGCCATTCTCGTGACGACGCCGGATCCGAGCTTCAACCCGAACGGGTATGTCCTAGGCAGTTACGGCAGCTTCAACGATTATCGCGGCAGCATTTACGGGACGACTGGGTTGAGTGACACCTTTGCGATGGACTGGTCACTGTACTACCGCAAGAGTGACAACTATCTCGAGGACATCACGACTGCCGAACCGTCGGCGCCGATCCATTACAAGGTCGCGCGAACCAAGCTGATGTACAAACCGAGTGACAGGACCAAGGTCATCCTGAGCCTCGAGTACTCGGACCTCAACGATCCCACAGGTCTGGGAGAGGTGACCGGTCAACCGATCGCGCAGTTTTACAACGATTTCTATGGGGTACCGATTACGACCACTCTCGAGCCCGGCAAAACGTCCCTCAACTTCCAAACGCTCGCCAATCCGGTCACAAAGACGGCGTCGCTCAAGGGTGTCTTCGACATCGGCAGCGGAGTAACGCTGACTTCCTTGACGCAATACAGGGACCAGGACAGCGACGTCGCGGCCGACCTCGACGGAACGACGATCCAGTACTGGCACGTGGACTACACCGAGCTCCAGGAAACCTTCACACAGGAGTTCAACTTTGGTGGAGCCGAGGGCCGCTTCGACTGGACCGCGGGTGTGTTCTATCTCCACGACGTTGGCTCACTCACCAACAACGCGTGGCAAGACATCTTCAACACCGGGACCCAAACCAACTGGCTGTCCTCGGATGTCGAGGTAACCACCGATTCCATCGCCGCCTACGGCGATGTGGTCATCGGTCTGACAGAAAACTTCTGGTTGACCGTCGGTGGCCGATTCACATCGGAAGAGAAGTCACTGGCATCTCAAGGTTTGCTCGATCCGTTCATCTCTTTCGAAGACTCGACGAAATGGAACGAGTTCACACCGCGCGCCGTGCTCCGCTGGGCCCCCAACGAGGGCTCGAGCCTGTATGGATCGATCAGCCAGGGCTTCATGAGCGGCAACTACCAATACACCACCGTCGGACCCCAGGAGGCGGTGGATCCCGAACGGATCACCCAGTACGAGATCGGCTTCAAGACCTCTCACGAGAAATCGTCGTTCAGCACCGCCGTATATTTCCAGGACTACAAAGATCTTCAGGTATACCAGTGGAGCGATGCGTGTGCGTGCTTCATCCTCGACAACGCGCCGAAAGCCGAGAGCTACGGCTGGGAAGGCCAGCTCGGGTACAGCCTGACCAAGAATCTCTCCTTCAACCTCGGCGCCGCCTACACCAATGCCCAGTACAAGGAGTACATCGGGTCGGGGATCACGGGCGATCCGTATTTCCCGCCAAGCTACGGCTTCGCGACTGCGCCTACGGATTTCAACGGACGGCAGATGCTCCGGACACCCAAGTGGACAGGCAATCTGGCCGTTCTCTACAATCTTCCGGTCAGCTTCGGTCAGCTCTATTTCGCCGGCAATTACTACTTCACCGACGATATCCCGCTGTCGCCGGGTGGCGAGCTGGTCCAGGACGCGTATGGACTGCTGAGTGGTCGGGTCGGGTGGACGTCGAGAAAGGGCACGGTCTCGATTTCCGTCTTTGGCAACAATCTCCTCGACGAGGAATATCTCATCTTTTCAGCGGCTGGCTTTCTCGGCAACAACCACATCTACGGTGCGCCACGCAGTGCGGGGGTGCAGTTCGACTTCCGCTATTAGGATGGGTTTTGGCTCGACGAGATGTCGACGACGCGATCGCGGGCTGTCGAAATCGGCGTTAGGAGTGACCGGGAGACGAGCTCTCAGAGCCTGGATTGCGAACGCAGAAGTATCTGACAACGTTAACGCTGTCGTCTCGCAGCCCAACCGTGGTCGACCCGAGCTCGGATGCAGGGACCGCAGTGCGGCAGCGTCGCAATTGAGCGAATCGATTCAAGGAATAGGTTGACATGCCACGTCTTGAACCCCTCCAACCGATGGTCCCCTGGTTCGACGTGTCCACCACGCCAGAAGACTGGGACAACGCGCCACCGGATATCCTCGGCACCATCCTGACTCGTCTCTATCTGATTCGGGCATTCGAAGAGAAGGTGCTCGACCTCGCTGGCGAAGGCCTCATCCATGGACCGGTCCACTCGTCCATCGGGCAGGAAGGCGTGGCGGTTGGCTCGTGCGTCGCATTACGTCCGTCGGACCAGGTGAATGGCTCGCACCGCGCACACCACCAATTCCTGGCGAAATCGCTCGGATTCCTCGCCGACACCGACGATCCGACGGCGGAATTTTCGGCCCGGACCGAGGAACTCGTGCAGCGGACCATGGCCGAGATCGCAGGCCTCGCGGATGGTTTCTGTAAGGGTCGGGGCGGTTCCATGCACCTGCGATGGAAAAACGCGGGCGTTCTCGGCACGAACGCCATCGTGGGCGGTGGAGTTCCGTTCGCGGCAGGAGCGGCGTTCGCACAAAGGCGCTCGGGATCGGACGACGTGGTGGTGACGTACTTTGGCGATGGTGCAGTGAATATCGGGTCGGTGCTCGAAACGATGAATCTGAGTGCGGCCTGGAAGCTCCCATTGCTGTTCTTCATCGAAAATAACCTGTATGCGGTGGCGACGCATTTTGAAGATGTTTCCGAGGAGTCCCGCGCGTCGAGCCGCGGCCAGGCATTCGGGATTCCGTCATGGCGGGTCGACGGAATGGACCCGCTCGCGGTCAAGATCGCCACCGACCTCGCGTTGGAAGTCCTGCGCGCCGAGAACGGTCCTGCGATCATCGAAGCCAACTGCTACCGGTACTTCCACCAGAGCGGACCGCTTCCCGGCAGCGCTTTCGGTTACCGCAGCAAAGAGGAGGAGCAAGAGTGGCGCGCGCGCGACCCGCTCGAATTGGTCAAATCCGCGATGATCGATCGCGATCTCGTGACGGTCGAAGACATCAATCAGTTGGCCGAACGCGCACGATCTCTGATGCAGAGATGCGCGGAACGGTTGACCGAAACAGTCGACAACCGTCGCAGAATACGGGATGAGCTCTGGCCCAAACCCGAATTTCGCGATGTCGGCATCCGGGGTGACCTGTCGGAACTCGACGGCCTGCGGAACGAGGAAGAGCTTTCTTTCTCTGGCCCGCTTCACGAAAGGAAGTTCGTCGACGCCGTGGCGGACGTGATGCACAGGCGCATGGCGAGCGATGATTCGATCATCGTGTTGGGTGAGGACATCCACCGGCTCAAGGGCGGCACCAACGGCGCCACCAGGGGGCTCGCCGAGGCTTTCCCGGATCGCATTCTCTGCACACCGATCAGCGAAAATGCCTTCGTTGGGCTCGGCGGTGGTGTGGCCGCGGACGGACGCTTCAAACCTGTAGTCGAACTGATGTACGCGGACTTCTCATGGGTCGCTGCGGATCAGATCTTCAACCAGATTGCCAAGGCGCGCCACATGTTCGGCGGCGACATCGACATGCCACTTGTCCTGCGGACGAAGGTCGCGATGGGCACCGGATATGGATCCCAGCATTCGATGGATCCTACTGGCACGTACGCGGCGTCGCCGGGTTGGAGAATCGTGGCCGCATCTACGCCGTTTGATTACGTCGGCCTCATGAACTCGGCGCTCGCGTGCCAGGACCCGGTTCTCGTTTTGGAACACGTCGCTCTGTATCAGACCAAGGGCCGGATCCCCGTCGATGACCTCGACTATTACATACCGCTTGGCAAGGCCAAGATCGCGCGTTCCGGAAGCGTGCTGACGATTCTCACGTATCTGTCAATGGTTCATGAGGCGGTGGAGGCGGTCAACAATCTGGGGATCGACGCCGAGGTCGTCGATCTTCGGTCACTCGACCGAGCGAGTCTCGATTGGCACACCATCGAAGCGAGTGTGCAGAAGACCAACAACGTGATTGTTGTCGAGCAGGGCTCACTTGGCCATTCATACGGGGGCATGCTGGCAGACGAAATCCAGCGTCGTCTATTGGATTGGCTGGATCAACCCGTGTTAAGGGTCCATGGCGGGGAGGCGTCACCGAGCATCTCAAAGGTTCTTGAACGGGCGGCCATCGCAGGCCAGTCGGAGATCGAGGTGTGTCTCCGAACTGCGATGTCGAATCTGGGCACGCCCTTGCCTGATTAGCAGTCTCGGGTGTTCTACGAACTGAACTCGAAAAGGTACGGCGATGGGAGGTTCTAGTGCCGTTCGCACACAACGGAGAAACTCGGATCTTCTGGAGAGAAATCGGCTGCGGTGAACCGCTCCTCCTGATCATGGGCATCGGCTACACGTCGGACATGTGGCTCCACGTTGAACCGGGCCTGTCCGATCACTATCGAGTCATCATGTTCGACAACCGGGGCGTCGGCAAAAGCGATACCGTGCCTGGTCCGCACCGCATCCCGACGATGGCTGAGGATGCCGCAGCGGTTCTCGATGCGGCTGACGTCGAGACCGCCCACATCTTCGGCCTTTCGATGGGTGGCTACATCGCACAGGAATTCGCCCTGAATTTCCCACAGCGAGTTCGCGCGCTCGTTTTGGGTGGCGCTTCGTGCGGTGGGGAGAACGCAGTTCCGGCCAGACAGGAAGTCTGGGACGTTGCGCAGGAGCGACTGAACATGCCACCTGAAGACGCCGTCCGCGCGTTGGTTCCGTACATCTACGATCCGTCGACGCCGAGAGAACGGATTGAAATGGATATGAAGATCCGTCTCAGGACCTACCCATCAGCTGAATCTTACGTGGCACAGCTGGAGGGTATCCTTCAGTGGGAGTCTTTTGGACGACTCGGACAGCTTCGAGCCCCGACGCTGGTAATGCACGGGGAGCACGATCAGCTGGTTCCGCCTGAGAATGGCCGGCTGCTGGCCGAAATGATACCCGGGGCGACCCTCGAGATGCTGCCGGACGCCAGCCACATGTTCACCACCGATCGACCGCAAGAAACGGTTTCTACCGTCGTTCGATTCTTGGATGGGTGTGAGCAAAATGCACCCACTCCATCCTGAAAGTCGGTGCAGAAGGCCACACCCTGTGGGTGCTGAAGGCTGCCGGTCGATCCGGCCGCTGGGCGTAAGCCGTCCAGCTCTCGCCCTTCCGCTTCGGCCACGCCGTCAGGTCGCCGATTTTCGCCGTGTCACCGCGTGAAATCGGTGCGGTGTTGGTAAAGCATCGCGGCGACCACCAAGGTGGTGCCGCCAACCGCCGCGAAACCGAGAAGACCCCAGATCGAGTGCATGAAGAACTGGGATACTGCCAGGACCAGGATCGCTGCGACGAACAGGGTCCAGCCGGCGATATATGCCGAGGTGCGCTGCTGGCGGCGGGCGGCGCTCGATTCCTGCGCCAGCGGTCCGAGCTGCGCGTATGCCCAGAACTGGCCGGCAAAACCGGCGACGACGCGAAGGTCGGAGGCCTCGAACTTGCCGGTGATCCAGGTGGCCAGCCCGATCATCGGAACGGCCGCGAGGACGCCGAAGGCGACAAAGATCACGGGCAGGAGAACGGTCACACCGGCAAGTTGACGCGGGGTGAGGGGCCCTGCGAGGAGCAATCGCGCACGTCGCTCCTCGGCCCGATAGCCCTGAGCGACGAAGGACACAACCATACCGGCGATAATCGGGAACATCGCGATGACGAAGCTCGGTGGTCCCTGCCCTTCTTCGAGAAACCGTACCAGCACGCTGAGCAGGATGACGACGAAGGCAGCGATGCCGAAACCGCCGAGCAGCCACGGCCAGAAATAGAGGAGCTCAGCTTTCAGTGCTCGCCACATGGTGTCCCTCCTTGAGGATCTGTACCGCGATCTCGTCGACGCTCATGCGCGAGACCTCGACCGCCTCCGCCCCGAGCTCGTCGAGCTGGCGCAAGGTGGCCTCGGCATCCCGGGTGATGACCTGGTGCTCGGAGCGCACATGGCGGTGCTCGACGACACCGGAGAGTTCGACCTCTTCGTTCGTTAACCGGAAAGAAACCCGTCGCCAGCGCTCGCCGAGCTCGTCCCGCCCGGTACGCAACACGATTCGGCCGTCACGCAGGAAGACCAGCTCGTCAGCGAGGCGATTGATATCGGACAGGACGTGGGTGGAGTAGAGAACCGCGTGCTCTCCGTCCTCGATGGTCTCCCACAGCACGTCCAGCACCTCTGCTCTGACAACCGGGTCGAGGCCGGAGGTCGGCTCGTCCAGCAGGAGCAGGCGCGGCCGGTGAGACATGGCCGCTACAAGGGCGAGCTTGGTCGTGTTGCCGCGCGACAGCTTGTTGACCGGCCTGTCCAATGGCAGGCCGATGCGATCGGCGAGTCGCCTCGCACGGTCGTTCGACCAGCCGGGGAGCAGGCCGGCCAGGTACTCGAGGTTGCGGCCGGCTGTCCAACGCTGGAAGAATCCGCTCTCTTCACCGACATATCCGACATCGCGTCGGTACTCCGTTCGGACCGGGTGGACGGGCGCGCCGAAGACTCCGACGGCGCCCTCGTCCGGCACGACCAGACCGGAAATGCAGTTCAGGGTCGTAGTCTTACCGGCGCCGTTTGGCCCGACCAGGGCGAGCACAGTGCCCGCTTCCAGGGTCAGGTCGAGCGGCCCCAGCTGGAAACCCGGGAATCGCTTGCTGAGCCCGGCGAGGCGGATGGCCTCGGCATGGTCATTCATCGATGCGCCCCTCTCTTCAAGAGTTCGTCCAGGATGCGCCGCATCTCGGCTTCGCTCAGGCCCTCGGCGGCGGCATGCGCCACCAGCCTTCTCAGTGCGTTCTCGAAACGCTCCTCGGCCATCGTATTCTTCCTTCCTTTGGGTATCGGCGCCACCCAAAAACCCTTGCCGCGACGGGAATGCACGAGTCCCTCGCGCTCGAGATCGTCGTACGCGCGCTGCACCGTAATGACGCTCACCCGCTGTCCCTTGGCGAGACCGCGGATCGAGGGCAGCGGAGCGCCGCCGTCCAGATCGCCGGCAAGGATCTTCGCGCGAATCTGACGCGAGATCTGCGCGTGCAGCGGTTCGTCGGAAAGATCCGACAGGGTCAGGATCATGACGCCCCCTCGGCCTCCCTGCGCACCAGCATGGCTGCGGTCCAGTCGTCCTCCGGTGCGCGCACGCTGCGCTTCTGGACCGAATCGAAGAGCTCTGTGAGCCACGAGGAGGGCGACCCGGTCGGAGGTGCCTGGGAGAGCATCTCCTCCAGCACCTCGTACCCCATCGGCTCGCCGGCGGTATCGCGTGCCTCTGGTAAACCGTCGGTCAGCAGGAGCAGACTGTCGTCTTCCCTCAGCTCCACCCTGCGCGAGGCGTAGGCAACCCCCTCGCGAACGCCCAGCGGCAGGCGCGGTCCGGGCACCGACAGGGGCTGCGGGGGCTGGCCTGGTCGCACCAGATAGGGATCCGGCGCACCGGCGTTCGCCAGCTCGACGCGGCGGTCGGACGGATGGTACCGAGCCAACGTCAGGGCGACGAACTCGCCGCGGCCGAGCTCGAACGTCAACCGGCCGTTGAGCTGGGCCAGTGATTCGGCGACAGTGCCTTCGGCCGTGACGAAGGGAAGCATCGCCTTGACCGACGCCATGATGAGGCTGGCCGCGAAGCCCTTGCCGGCGACGTCGGCAATGATCACGTCGACGCTGCCGTCGGCGCGTCGCAGCACGTCGTAGAAATCTCCCGCCACGATCCGGGCCGGTTGGCAGCGAGCGGCCACCTCCCAACCCGGGCCAGTGACCTCGGATGGGGGCAGCAGCCGGCGTTGGACGTCGCGGGCCATCTCCAGCTCACGCCGCCCGAGCTCCTGCGCGACCAGATTTTCGAGTTGTAGACGCTCGACCATGTCGCCCCTGCGTTCGGCACCGATCTTCGCCACCTTGATGCCGCCCTCCGGCGATCCGGTCAGTAGCCCGTCGGCGAGGAGTGCCTCGTAGGCTGCCTCGACGGTGGACGGAGCTACCCGGAACTGGCGGGCCAGCTGCCGGTGTGCGGGCAGGACCTGGCCGGCCGCCAGCTCGCCGCGCACGATCCGTTCGCGGAGTTGGCGCGCGATCTGGTCGCGCACGGGCTCAGGGTCCCCGGGAGCCAGATGAAGGAGCAGTGGGAATGACTCACTGTTCATATACGATATATACAGTAAAATTCGAAAAAAGTTTCTTCCAGGGCGGGAGATTTCCCAATTATGTTGGGTGCCACCCATGAGAGGAGGGCGCGCCGGTTGGCGCGCCCTTCATAAAGAAATCGCACTGCGGCTCTCCTACTCGGTCAGGTTGAGAACGGCAAAGAAGTAACGATCGAATTGGGGCCGATAGATATACAGGCGAAGGTAGCCGTTGTCGTTTGCCCTGACCTGCTGGGTGAGGGCTTCGGTGGTGGCGATCGACAGGCCGTTGGCCTCGGTTATCACATCACCGGGAAGAAGCCCTTCCTCGCCGGCGGGCGATACCGGATCGACTCGGGTGATGACCACGCCGGAGATCTGATCACCGATACCATAGACCTGACGAAGCTGAGGGCTGATCTCCCGTGCCGTCACACCGATACGCGCCGAGGTGGTGTCCTCGGAGGATTCGGGGGAAGATGCCTGGAGCTGTTCGGAGCTCGGTCTTTCCTCGAGCTTGACCTTGAGTTCAACCTGCTTGCCATCACGAATTACCCCCATCTTGACTTTCGATCCAGGTTGCCGCGCGGAAACGGAGTCAATGAGCTCACGTGGGTTTTTGACAGCTTCTCCGTCGACCGAGACGATCGCATCGCCATGATCGAGGCCGGCCTTGTCGGCCGCGTGTCCGGGCTCCACCTCTTCGACGAATGCGCCGTCACGGGTGTCGAGCTCGAAGGCCTTCTGGATGTCAGGGCTGATGTCCCGAATCTGAGCGCCGAGGTAACCGCGCACCACTTTTCCATTCTCTCTGAGCTGGGGCAGGATTCGGGTCGCGGTGTTGATCGGTACAGCGAAACCGAGGTTTTGACCTCCGGCGTTGATGGCGGTGTTGATTCCGATGACCTGACCGAGGTCGTTGACCAGGGGACCGCCGGAGTTGCCGAAGTTGATTGCCGCATCGGTTTGGATGAAGTTCTCGAACGAGTTGTCGGCGAGGCCGAGAACACGTCCTGTCCCCGAGACGACACCAACGGTGACCGTGTCGTCCATGTTGAGCGGGTTGCCGACAGCGATCACCCACTCGCCGACCCGAAGAGCCTTTGAATTGCCGAGGGCAAGGAAGGGAAAGTCGCGATCCGGCTTGATCACCCGTAAGACCGCGATGTCGGTCGCCGGATCGCGGCCGACCACTTCGACGTTGTATGTCGTGCCGTCGTTGAGCTGAATCTCGATCTTGTCGGCGTCGTCGATGACGTGATTGTTGGTCAAAAGCTCGCCACCGCTATCGATAAAGAAGCCCGAACCGGCCGAACGACGAACCAGGGGCTGATCCGGTTGTTGCGTGGGCTGGCGAAATTCTGGACCGAAAAAGAACTCGAACGGGTTCGTCGGCATCTCGCGCCGGAGCTCGTCCGGTTGCACGACGTCGGTCGAATACACGGACACCACCGATGGGACGATGCGCTCTGCAAGCGTAGCGAAATCGAACTGGTGGCTCGGCCCGCTGACAACGGCCGGTGGCGGTGGTGGTGGTGTGGCTGCGGCCTTTGCCGTCATGTGAAAGCCACCGGCCAACATCACACCCCCCAGGAATGCGACTGCCACGATCACTACGATTGAAATTCCGCGCATGAGAGCTTTCAGTTTCATGATTCACCTCCGTTGCGAGCGGCCACGATCCGCTGGCACCCGGTAGCCACTGCCAGATTCATGCCAGGTTGCGAGGTGAGGTTCCGACGTCACGTGTCCCCCGAGTTCCGGGGCCGCGCAGGACCTGACGAGGCCGCGATACAAGGGGCCCACAGTCATCGCTCGTGGCCCTCGGCCGCGCTCGAGCCTGGTTGCACACGTTGATGGAAGATGGAGCATTTCAACCAAAGGTGGTCGAATTCGACCACCGTCCTCAGGTTCCGGCTGAGAAAAGCGCCTCATTTTCAAGGTTCCAAGATCTGGCACGGCCTTTGCGGAAGTCAGTGGTGCCCCAACGGTCCGGCGCCGTGCCGGGAGCCGGGTGGGACGCGACGGATGTGAATGATGGAAAGGAGATCATCATGAATAGCAAGCAAACTACTGTCATAGCTGTCATCGGGACCGTGTTTCTCGGTTTGACGTTGTCAACGCCGAGCCTCGCCGGCGACAGGGTTGCCGACACCGACATCACGTTCTGGGTTCAATCCGCCCTCCGTCAGGACGAACGAGTCGACGCATCGCGGATCACGGTTGCCACCACCGACGGCATTGTCACGTTATCCGGCGAGGTCGATAACATCACTGCCAAAGAGTATGCGGAAAGGGAGACCAAGAAGATCAACGGCGTGCTCGGCGTGATCAACCAGATTATCGTCGAGGCAGGCTGGAGGTCGGATGCAGACATTCAGCTCGTGGTCCGAAGGCGAATCCTCAACAGCGCTGTCATCGATTCGGAGGGCATAAAAGTGACCTCCGCCAACGGGAAAGTCACCCTAACGGGAGAGGTCGACTCATGGTCCGAATGGGAGGAGGCGGGCCTTCTGGCCGGCGAGGTCCGCGGCGTGCGAGAGGTGGCCAATGATCTGATGGTCCTGCCCACCGCCGGACGCAGCGATCTCGAAATCAAGAACGATGCGGTAGCGGCGTTGGCGAGGAACGTCTACACGACCAGCCTGCCGATCACCGTCGCGGTCAGGGACGGAGTGATCACCCTCACGGGTTCGGTCGGCAACGCCTTCGAGAAGGACCGCGCTGAAGAAACGGTCCGTTGGATCTCCAACGTACGAGGAGTCAACAATGCACTCGAGGTTGCCTGGATCGAAGAGAGAGGCGTGCGCGAAACGGAAGCTGTTCCCTCTGACTCCGAGCTTCTGCAATCGGTGCGAGAGGACCTGGATCAGGACTGGCGCCTGATCAACTCCGATATCTCTGTCGCGGTTACCGACGGAAACGTCAAATTGTACGGCTCGGTGCCGAACTACTCCGAGAAGCGTCTGGCCGAGAAGGATGCGCGTGACGTCGTCGGCGTCGGATGGGTCACCAACAACCTGTTTGCACGGGTTGACAAGCGGGAAGACCCCCTCATCGAATTCGATGTACGGTTCGACCTCGTCACCGATTCCAGCGTCGGTGCTTTCGACATCACACCGCGGGTGGAGAGCGGCATCGTTACGCTCTCTGGGAATGTCCACACTTGGTACCAGAAGTATCACGCCGGAGAGGTGGCGGCGGGTGTGAGAGGCGTGCGAGACGTGATCAACGAGATCGCCATCGCCCGCACGAACTGGGAATCCGACGCGGAGCTGACCAAGGATATTGCAAGCCGGCTCACCTGGAACTGGACCACGTGGTGGGTGCACGACGACATCGGAGTCACGGTGAAGAACGGTGTTGCGACGCTGACCGGAGACGTCAGCAGGTGGTCACAACGCAAGGAGGCCGGAAACGTGGCGATACATACGCCGGGCGTCTCGAAGGTCGACAACCGGCTGACCGTCAGGGGCTACGACTATCCCTGGGACGAGTGGTACACAAAGCCAACCTAACGGAGACGCCTTGTCGGTTGCTGGTGAATCAATCCGCTGAAGCTCAACGTGCCGCGAATGGAATCGATGGAAGCCGGTTGGCGCCGGCTTCCGTTCGTGGCGTCAGAGCGGTGGCTTCCAAAGTCGATTTCGCGAGCCCATGTCCATGCGCCGGGCTGGGGCTCGGGTAATCTGTCATGGTGACCACTGCGGAGGAAACCGAAAAGAATAGTGCCGACGAAACTCGGGGCAAGCGGCTTGCATTCCTCTCTCTGGCGGCTCTCGGGGTGGTGTATGGCGACATCGGAACCAGTCCCCTCTATGCAGTCCGCGAGTGCTTCCACGGCACCTACGCCATCGAAGTCAACCGCGCCAACATTCTCGGGGTGCTATCGCTGATTCTCTGGGCACTTTTGATCGTCGTCACCGTCAAGTACCTGTCGTTCATCCTGCGCGCCGACAACCGGGGCGAGGGCGGTGTGATCGCTCTGACGGCCCTGATCAGTCCGCAACGACGCACCCGTTCGGGACGTGTCCTTTTCCTCGGGGCCCTAGGTCTGTTCGGCGCCTCGTTGCTCTACGGCGACGGCATGATCACGCCGGCGATCTCGGTCCTCAGCGCTGTCGAGGGCCTTGATGTCGCGACGCCAGTCCTTTCGCCGTACGTCGTCCCGATCGCGGTCATGATCCTGTTCGCCCTGTTCGCTGTTCAGAAGTTCGGCACTGGCAGCGTCGGCGCGTTCTTCGGCCCCGTGACCCTGGTGTGGTTCGGCGTGCTGGCGGCGCTCGGTATCAGGAGCTTGGTCGCCAGTCCGGAGGTGCTTGTTGCCATCAGCCCTGCCTACGCCGCGGGGTTCCTCCTCAACAACGGGTCGGTCGGTTTCCTGACCCTCGGCGCGGTGTTCCTCGTCGTCACCGGTTCGGAGGCTTTGTACGCAGATATGGGTCACTTCGGCCGCCGGCCGATCCGCGTGGCGTGGTATTGCATTGTCCTGCCCTCCCTACTGCTCAACTACTTCGGCCAGGGGGCGCTGCTGTTGCGGCATCCCGAGGCCGCTCACAACCCCTTTTATAACCTTGCCCCGGCCTGGGCCCTTTATCCCCTGGTCGGGATCGCGACAGTTGCGACAATCATCGCCTCCCAGGCCGTGATCTCGGGCGCCTTCTCTTTGACGCGGCAGGCGATCCAGCTGGGCTACTGCCCGCGAATGCGGATCGAGCACACCTCGTCGGAGGAAATCGGGCAGGTGTACGTTCCCTTCGTGAACTGGACACTGATGATCGCCACCATCGGCATCGTGATGGTTTTCCGGTCATCCCACACTCTCGCTGCGGCCTACGGAGTCGCGGTCACGACGACCATGCTCATCACAACGATCCTATTCTTCTTCGTCGCCCGCGAGCGGTGGGGCTGGGGACTGCTCCGGGCAGGCCTGCCGACTGCGCTGTTTATCGTCGTTGATCTGTCGTTCTTCGGCGCCAACATCTCGAAGATCGGCCACGGCGCGTGGTTTCCACTGGTGATCGGCGTGGTCGTGTATTTCCTGTTTTCTACCTGGAGGCGTGGACGCCAGATCCTCGCCCGGAAGTTTGCGGCGAAAACGCAGCCGTTCGAGGATTTCTTTGCGATGCTCGAGACAGAGAAGATCCCGCGTGTGCCTGGTCGCGCGGTTTACATGACGAGCACTCATTCCGGAATCCCTCCGGTGTTGCTCCACAACCTTGCCCACAACAAGGTCCTGCACGAGGAGGTGGTGTTGCTCACCGTAGTGCCGGCGGAGGTTCCCCGCGTACCTGCCGGTGAAAAGATCGAGCTCGAGGAGCTCGGGCACGGCTTCTTCCAACTCACCGCCCACTACGGCTTCATGGAGACCGCAAGTGTGCCGCACGTGCTTGGCGCTGCAAAGGCAAAGGGCCTCGATCTCTCGATGGCCGACACCAGTTTCTTCCTCGGCCGGGAGGCGCTGTACGCGCGCACGAAGGATGGCCTGGCGGCGTGGCGGATCGCCGTCTTCCGCTTCATGTCACGCAATGCCCTTGGCGCCACGACGTTCTTCCATATTTCCCGAAACCGCGTCATCGAGATCGGCGCCCAGATCGAGCTCTAGAGGCCGGAGCTGTCGTGCAGCATTTGCTGATCACCAACCCAGAGAACCGGACCGTAGCTGTTTATGGTCCGTAGGATTAGAATCAGTGGCGTTTGGGAGGAGCAATGAAGCGAGCAATCGTCAGTCTCATGGTTGCGGGCCCAATACTCCTGATAGTCGGCGGTTGCGGACCCTCGGGGGAGGAGCTCAGGCAGGAGGAGATCAGAGAGCAGGCGCGAGTCGGAGCCGAACGGGCGGTGGAGGACAAACGACGCGACGAGATGGAGCGAGAAAAGACGGCTGCGGCTGTCGCGGCCTACCACGAATGGTTCATGCACGCGATGCGAGAGCCCAGCCCTCGGCCTCGAAAGTACGAAAACGCCGTGGAACACGTCTCACTCCAAGACAGGACCCTCGTGATCGGTCTCTCCATCGATGACAAGGAGGCGGCGATCGGCCTCTGTGATCTCACGCTCGAGGAATGGTCGGACCGAGTACGTCACGGCGTTTCCAAGATTCTGGTGGTTTCCGCCGGCGATGGGTCGAAGCTCGCAGAGTCATTCGGAACATCAGCCGGGACACAGGTGTGCCGGTAGATCCTCCCGGGTGCGCAAGACCGCGGCCGGGTTGATCTACATCCGAAACCCGAACACGAACGCATGGGCCTCGGTGTCGCCAACGTTGCTGACAACGCTGTAGCCCGCCGGAAGCCAGATAGCTTCTCCCGCCTTCATCACCTCTTCAGAGTCACTGACCGCCGCCCCTTGGAACTCGAGATCACAGTCTGAAGACGCAACCACCAACAACGGCAGATTGGGGGGCAGCGGGTTGCCCTGGAGCTGATCGAGCCTGCTATCGACAACCAGCACGTTTTCGTCGTCGAGGAGCACCTTGCCGTGGCGTTCCATTTCGATGGCGACATCGGGTACGGCAAGAGTCTCGAGATGTGGTGATGTCTCGACGGCGCTTCGTTCGACGATCAGAAATTCGCCCTCGGAGTCGCTGACGTTGGCGAAAGACAGGCGTCCCTTGGGCCAGGTGGCAATCTCGCCAGGAACCATGTGAACGATTTCTTCGACGCCGTTGTCGACGACACTCAAGGTGCACTCGGACAGCGGAAGAGCGTAGCGGACACCCGCCTCGTGCGGTGGGATCAGCTCCCCCGGGGGGAGAGCGACGTGGGCGACAGCGGCCCATTTGTTCGCGAACACGGTACGCGCCATCGACGGCGCCGCGGTGACCATCGCAGGATCAGTCGGTTGATCGGGCAGAATTTCAGCGACCTCCTGGGTAAAATCTTCGGATTCCTTTGTTTCGAGCTGCCGGCCACATCCCCACAGTGCGCCGAGGCAGCAGACGAACACCAGAATGTTGCGTGAGAGTTGCATGGTAATCCTCCATTTGTTCGGAATCATTTGTCGTAGCCACGTTGATGACAGAGGGCGACCACGGTCTGCAAAAGCTCGTCGTCGCTCAAAGTCGATCGGTTGAGCACCAGGTCGTAAAGGGTCGGATCATCGACAGTGTGCCCGAAGTAGTGTTCCAGGAAGTGTGCGCGACGATGGTCCACGTCTTCAATCCGCTTTCGCGCCTGTGCGGCGTCGACAGCGTCGCGACTCATGACGCGGCGGACTCGCTCTTCCTCGGACGCCACTAACCGAACGGTCAGCCCTCGGTTGTGGGGTAGAAAGAACTGTGCGCCGCGACCGACCAGCACGACGTTGCCGTGCATCCCGACGAGCCGGACAACCTTGCCAAGATGGTGCACATAGGTGTCGAGGTTGATGATCTGGTGCGGCATGAGATCACCGAGCACCTCACGCACCCAGTTCGCCTTGGCATCGTCGAGCAGGTGCACCATCTCGCTGTCGAGCTCGAAGGTTTCGGCGATGAGATCGACGATCTCGCCATCGAGAACCGGCCACTCGAGGGCCTCACCGAGGCGCCTCGCAAAATCACCGCCGCCGGCGCCCGATAACCTCGACACGGCAACATATGGTCCCATGTGATGATCAGGCGGATCATCCGGGAGCTCGTGATGCAGCGCAGCGTCGATGTTGCGTTTGATACGGTCCCAGTACAGCCTGTGATCGGCCAGTCGTTCAATGATTTCGCTCGTAGTCTCTGTCGTCATGATGTCCTCCAATGTCGCGTCATGCGCTCGCTCGTTGTGTTGCCAGCAGTCCGTACCCTTCGTCGTCGAATAGCCGGTAACCGGCTCGTTTGATCAGATCGTTCACCACGAACCAAACCAGGGAGTAGCCCCAGACGAAGCCCGCCCAGCGCCAGCCGATGGGGTTCATGAGAACGCCGTACACGGCAGCCAGTGTTGCCAGTACCTTGGTGGCGACGGCGGCCCACAGAAGGGCGGGCGCGGGCCTGCTCGACCAGAACGGGCCTCGGGTGCGAGTGAGAAAGATAGTCAGGTGCCCGGCCACCGCCAATTTGAGGAAAATCAGCGATTGGATCGTCGCGCGATCGAGGTGGAAGACCCGTTCGGCGAGGAAGAACAGTCCGAAGGTCGCAACAACTCCGGCTATGCCGAGAAGCGACGAAACCCCAAGAACGCGACCCATGTTCCATCGTTCCGGTTGCTCGGATGCCTCGGCACGATCGAAGGCGATCGCCAAGATCGGGCCGTCGTTGAGCAACGCCAGCAGCACGATCATCGCCGCTGTCACCGGGTAGAAGTTGAAAATCAAAATCGACGCTGTCATGAACAGCAGCACTCGAATCGTCTCGGCGATTCGGTAGATGGCGTAGCTGTTCATTCGCTGAAAGATGCGGCGGCTTGAACGGATGGCGTCGATGATCACCGACAGCCCGGGGTTTGTGAGGACAATATCGGCTGCGGCGCGTGCGGCGTCAGTGGCGCCCGACACGGCGATCCCGCAGTCCGCCTTTTTCAAGGCAGGCGCATCGTTGACGCCGTCGCCGGTCATGCCCGTGATGTGCCCCTTTTTCTGCAGCACGTCCACGATGTGATGCTTGTGTTCGGGAAACACCTGAGCGAAGCCGTTCGCCGCTTCGATGTCGTCGGAGAGCTGTGCGCCTTGGTGGTGAACAGTGCTTGAAAGCCGATCCGCATCGACGATGTTCGTGCCCAAACCGACCTGGCGCGCGATTTCTCGAGCGATCGACATCTGGTCGCCGGTGACCATTTTGACCTCGATGCCCAGGTCTCGGGCGGCGTTCAGAGTCTCTCTCGAGTCGGCCCGAGGCGGATCGTATAGTGGTAACACGCCAAGCATGCGCCAACGTCCGCCATCGACGGTGCGCGCGACGCCCAGCGACCGGTAGCCGCGCGTTGCGAACTCGTCCACCGTCGCCATCATCTCGTGGCGCATTTCGTCGTCGTCGTCGACCAGGGCGAGAACCGCCTGCGGCGCCCCCTTGGACACTTTGAATGTATGCCCGCGCTCATCCGCAACAGTGGCTTCCGTACGCTTGTTGACAGGATCGAACGGCACGAAGCTGGTGACCCTATGGCCCGCCAGAAGCGCGTCGTCGGGAACCTCATCGAGCACGGCAAGGTCGATCGGATCCTCGTTTGCCGGGTTCGACGCGAGCGCGGCGCAACGGATGACGTCGTCGAGTTCGACGCCCGGAGCCACAACCGGTTCACCGAAGCTGAGTTTGTTCTCCGTCAACGTGCCGGTCTTGTCGGTGCACAGCACATCCATTCCTGCGAGCTCCTCGATTGCCGCCAGGCGGCTGACGATCGCGTTCTTGGCGGCCAACAGTCGCGCGCCGACCGCCATGGTGACCGACAGCACGGCCGGCATGGCGACCGGGATTGCGGCGATCGTCAGCACCAGGGCGAACTCAAGCGTGGTGACGATCGGGTCACCCCGGAAGAGAGCCACCAGGAGAATCAGGGCGATCATCGCCGCTGCCAGGACAAGCAACGCGTCACCGATCTTGAGAACCGCCTGCTGGAAATGGCTGACAGTTTCCGACTGCTCGACCAAAAGCGCGGTGCGTCCGAAGAACGTGTCGCCTCCGGTGGCGATCACCGTGGCGTCAGATTCGCCCAGCTTGAGGACCGAACCCGAGTACACGGCATCGCCATGTGATCGCTTGACGGGCAGCGACTCGCCGGTGAGTGCGGACTGGTCCACCTGAAGCTCGCCGTCATCTCGAAGGCGGGCGTCAGCCGGGATCACGTCGCCGAGCCGGAGCCTGATGAGGTCTCCGGGAACGAGCTCGCGTGCCGCGATCGTCCGCCACGCGCTGTCGCGCCGGACCCGCGCCGTTGGTGCGAGCTTTGACTTGAGCGCATCGATCGCCGTGTCCGCCTGGTACTCCTCCCAAAAACCGACAACCGCGTTGCCGACGAGGAGCACGAGAATGATCGCCAGATCGGCCCAGTGGTGGACGACGGCTGACAGAACTGCAGCAGCTTCGATCATCCAAGGGATCGGACCCCAGAAGTACGACAGGAATGTGCGCAACACGTTCCGGGGGTGTTCAGGAAGCTCGTTCGGACCAAACCGCTCGAGGCGATTGGCGACCTCGGAGGTGGCGAGGCCTTCGCTGGCGGTATCAAACTCCGCGTCGAGGGTATTGATCGACTTGTGATTGTCGTCCGTTCCGGTGACGAACTCCGTTGCAAGCTGTCGCGCTATCGCCATAATTTCTCCTTGCCGACCGTTTTGGCGGGCCGACACCCGGTCATTGACCACCGCAAGGAACGTGCCAGAGAAAGATGCGTTTCAATATTCGATCGGCAGTCGTGAACGGGTCGCGGGCTGGCTCATTTGAACCAAGCGTGGTTGATCTCGGCCGGAGACCTGGCGTGGATATGTGCGGGTTCGACAGGTTCGATTTCAAGCCGCCTACAATTCGAGATTCGCAGACGCCAGACCGAAGAGGTCCTTGAGGGTGAGGATGCCGAGCAAATGATCTCCCTCGACAACGGACATGAGCGATTGGCCCGTGCGGCTCATGATGGCCGGGGCCTGCATCGCATCGACCTGCAGGAATATATCGTGCATACTGAGCTCGCCGTCATGATCAAGAGAACACCAACATTCGGGGTGAGTGCCGCCGCTCCGGGGAAACAGGTCGTGTCGACGGGGATCGCGAGCGCCCGCAGCATTGGGTCGACCGCGGATCGAACGAGCCCATGAACTCCTCCCCGAACGGCAGCCTCGGGACGTGGGAATTGGTCGCGATCGGTGTCGGGGGCATGGTGGGAGGCGGGATCTTCGCGGTCCTGGGCTTGGCGGTGCAGTTTGCCGGAGGCGGTACTCCGGTCGCCTTTCTCATCGCCGGGTTCGTCGCCCTGCTCACATCGTATTCGTACGCCAAGCTCGCCGTGGCCTATCCCAGCCAGGGGGGCACCGTCGTGTTTCTCGACCGTGCCTTCGGTGTCGACATGTTCACGGGCAGCATGAATGTGTTGCTGTGGTTGAGCTATGTCGTCATGCTCGCACTCTACGCTCGTGCATTCGGAAGCTACGGCGCGACCTTCTACTCTGGGACCCATGATCCCTTGATCGAGCACCTCCTGATCAGCGGCGCAATTCTCGTGCCGACGGCACTCAACCTGCTGAGCGCCGATATGATCGGGCGTGCCGAAACCTGGATCGTCGGTCTCAAGATCGGGCTTCTGGCGGTATTCGTCGCGGTCGGCCTCGCCGGGATAGATCCTGAACGCCTGGCATTCGCCACCTGGACTCCGCCCGTCCAATTACTGACCGGCGGCATGATCATCTTCGTTGCCTACGAGGGCTTCGAGCTGATCGCCAACGCGGCCGGCGATGTCCGCCAACCGGCGCGGGTGCTGCCGAGGGCCTTCTACATCTCGGTGGGCAGCGTGATCGTGCTGTACGTTCTGGTATCAGCGGTGACGGTCGGCAATCTCCCCCTGGCGCGCATCGCCGCAGCCCGAGATTACGCCCTCGCCGAAGCGGCACAGCCCTTCCTCGGCCGCCCCGGGTTCACACTCATCGCGATCGCGGCCCTGCTGTCGACGGTGTCAGCCATCAACGCCACCCTGTATGGTGCGTCCAGGCTGAGCTACAACATCGCCAAGGAGGGCGAACTGCCGGCTGCCCTGGAGCGGAAGATCTGGAACCGGCCCGTCGAGGGTCTCCTGATCACCTCCAGCCTGTCTCTCCTGCTCGCCAATCTGGCGGACCTGTCGAGTATCTCTACCATCGGGAGCACCGGTTTCCTTTTGATTTTCGCCGCAGTCAACGCCGCAAACTTCGTTCTTGCCGATTCCACCGGTGCCCTCCGGTGGTTGGCCGCAACCGGGATTGTTGGTTGTCTCGTGGCGGCTGGCGCGTTGGTATGGCAGACGGCGGAGAGCTCACCGCGGACGTTGTGGGTGATTGTTGCCATGATTACCCTTGCGGTGGCAATCGAGGGCGCCTATCGGCTCACGCGGCGCCGCACATTACACCTGATGTGACCTGAGGCACCGGTTCCGTCGGCAGGCGTTGTAATGTTGCGTCGAGGCTCAGTCCGAAATCTCTATGTGGTGTTTTTCGATGCGGTAACGAAGCGTCTGGCGGGTGGTGCCGAGTATCCGCGCCGCCGAGGAGACGTTGCCGTGCGTGCGATCCAATGCCTTCTCGATGATCATCTTTTCCATATCGTCGAGCGATAGGCTGCCGTCAACAGGCAACTGCAAGGAGCCGGAATCCACGGACATCGTCGTTGGTCCGCCCTCGGCCCCTGTCGGTTGTCCGAGCTGCAACCATTCGACCGGAAATCGTTCGCCGTCTGAGAGGAGCACGCAACGCTCGATGGCGTTGCGCAGCTCACGGACATTCCCCGGCCAGTGGTATCCACGCAGCGTGTTCCACGCCGGGTCCGGGATATCGCGCACGCATTTGTCCGCGACAACGTTGAACTCATCAACAAAAAGCGGCACCAGTGCGTCGAGGTCGTCCATTCGCGACCGCAGCGGCGGGACGTCAAGCACGAACACGCTGAGGCGATGATAGAGATCAGCGCGAAACGACCCGTCAGCCACGTGGTTCGGCAGGTTGCGATTACTCGCCGCGAGGACCTGCACGTCAACCTCGATCTCGCGTTCACCGCCGACTCGCCTCAGCCTGCGGTCCTCGATCGCCTTCAGCAGCTTGGCCTGGAGACCTGGAGCCAACTCCGTGATCTCGTCGAGAAAGATGGTGCCCCCGTTCGCCTGCTCGAGGAGGCCGCGATGGCGTCCCTTGGCCCCGGTGAATGCTCCGCCCTCATGGCCGAAAAGCTCCGATTCGAGGAGCTCCGCCGGCAGTGCGGCACAGTTGATTTCGACCATCGGCGCGGCGGCCCGTACACCGGAGTAATGCAGGATCCGCGCAGCCAGTCCTTTTCCCGTCCCGGTTTCGCCTGTGATGATAATGGCGGTAAGCGGAACGCTGGAAAGCTTGTGCATCATCCGGCGGAGTTCGGATGTCGCGGAGCTCGAGCCGACAAACGCTTCGGGCGAGTAGCGGCGGTTGTGCGCGGCCGTCTGGTCATGCAAACGCCGTTGGGCGCGGGCACTGCGGGTGGCACCTGCGACCACCAGATCAAGGCGCTCGACGGGGCATGGCTTTTCGAGAAACTCGAAGGCACCGAGGCGCAAAGCGCGGACGGAATCCGGGATGGTTCCATAGGCTGTCAGCAGGATCCACTCACCCCCGATCGTATGGTTGCGGGCCCACTCGAGGATGTCGAGCGCATTGCCGTCTGGGAGATTCATATCCGACAGCACTACCAGCGGATCGAGAGATTTCTCCTTCAGGAGTCTCTTCGCAGCGCCGAGGTCGGCTGCATGAACCACCTCCCAGCCGGAGTCACGGTAGTGCCGGGCCAGCTCGTTTGCCAACAGGTCTTCGTCCTCGATGACGAGCAGGGTGTCAGCCATTGCAGCATTCCACGATCAGGCGTACGCACGCTCCATGGGGTTCCATGTTGGTCAACTTGATCTCCCCTCCCAAATCGGCGGCCACCCGGCGCACCATCGCGAGACCAAGGCCGGTGCCGGAGCCGCCGGTGGCAAACTTCCTGACGCCTCCGGTCAGGATCTCGTTCGAGAACCCGGGGCCATCGTCGCACACGGTGACCTCGATGTTGCCATTCTCCCGCTTAGCCCCAATGGCGATATGGGCCGGTTCACGGCCGACCGCCTGAACTGAGTTGAGAATCAAATTCAACAGAGCCTGCCGCACCCTGTCCTGCGGCAGATTGCAGTGAAGGTCGTCATCGATTGTGCACTCGAGCACAATGCGATCAGGAATCTGGTAACGCATCAAATTCAACAGATTCGTCACGAGCTCCCGAAGATTGACCTTTCGCGGCGGTTCAGGACGATGGCGCGCCGCTTCAAGCGCCTGATTGAGGAGACGGGTGAGACGCTCAATTTCGGCGATCACGAGATCGAGGCGTTCGGTCATGTCGGCGTCGGTCGTTTCGCGGCGCAAATTACCGAGGCTCATCAAGATGCCCGCTAGAGGATTGCGGAGCTCGTGGGCGAGATTGGCCGTTGTTTCACCAACCGCAGCCAACCGTTCGGCCCTCGCGAGGGTGCTTTGCTGTTCGAGCAGGGTTTCGGTCGCAGTGCGAATTTCGGCCTCGAGATTCGCGGTGTGGGATCGCTGAATGGCCTCGAGCTCATCGAGCCGCCTGACGAGCTCGTTGTAATTGGTAAACAGGGGCGTGAGGGAGGGATGCACCGCCTCGACACTGACTCGGTGACGGTCCCCACTTCCGAGCTCCGTCAGGAGGCGACGAAGATCGTCCAACGGCGAGGCGATCCATCGTCTCCTGATCCACCACATCACGACCACCAGCAGGGGCACCACACCGCATATGCCGACCGCGAGGGCGAGTTCCCTGCTTGCGGCCCTTTCGGTAGCGTCCCACAACGAGTTCTGCGCGGTTGCCTCAGTCCGGAGTACGTTCCCCATCGTCGCCACAATCTCGATAAGACGATTCCTCGAGACCTCGTCGTCCGATTCGAGTATCTCGGTCAATCTCAACAAGCGCTCGTCGTTGGCAGGGTCCAGAGCGCGCCCGCTCGCACGCAACTTGCGCAATTCCTGGCGGAGCTCCTCGATAATGACGGGATCCACGACTTCCCGGTCTCCCGGATGCTCGAGAAACGATTCCTGTGCCCGGAGGCCGAGCCGGAGCATCCGGCTGGTGTGATCGCCTCGCTCGCGCATAGTGTGCAGGCGTGAGCGAGCCTGGACCGCAAGCAAACTGAGCCCGATGATCGCGATCAGACAGCCGCTCAGCAGCACGGCAACGATCGCCTGCGCTGGCCGGATCAGCACCCGGGTCCACATGAATTCGATCCTTTCCTCCCTCGACATATTCTCCCTGCCGTGGACGTTGCGCAAGCCAGTCCTTTTTCGATTGCGGATACGGACGGAGCCTGCCCCTGGCGGACCACGCCCCAAGTGGAGCCGGAAGCAGTGGCTTCTGGCCGGCGTCGGGAGGCCGAAAGACGGGAAACGACGAAGGCCTTCAGTGTGTTGATGCAAGCAAATACAATTTTTCACCGAAAATCATTCAATGGGGTGAAGAAGACCACTCATTTGAGGGATTGCAGGGAACACTTCGAGGCCCTATTGTGTATATAACGTGAACGATTTATTGGCCGGCGCACCGAGTCCGACAGGGTCTTTCAGGGTGGGTTGGTTTTTTGGGGGCATCCGTTGAGGAGAGGAAGGTGGCCATGAGTCAAAAAGGATTCACCCTGACCGAAACACTCATCGCCGTTATGCTGGTCGGTATTCTTTCGGCGGTCACCGTTCCGTTGGTACCCGCGGTGCAATCGGCGGCCTCGACCGCCCGCTGCATGGCGAACATGGAGAACTTCGCCAGCGAGATCCAGACGCTCGCAATCGACGGCCACATCCCCACCCAGGATGAGGTGCGGGAACACATCGATTGGGAAGGCAAGTACAAGGACTACTGGTACATCCCCAACAACTCGGACTTCAACAAGGGCCACGGAAACGACCTCGATGGGTGCGACGAAGAGAACCCCGGACAGTCGATGGCCAACCGCGAGTGCATCCCGATGCGTTTCTTGATCATCTGCAGGCATGAGTTCCACGGCAGCGAAAGCGACGCCAAGTACTGCTTCAAGACGGATTTCCTGGTGCCTCAGATCGTGCCGTGGAACGAGGTTCCCCACACCTACCTGAAGGACGCGAACTGGTGGCTCGGAGACGACCCGGGCTTCCAGAAATGGATCGGGCGGACTCCGAAGAAATAGCGCAACAGTATGAGCGGCGCCCTGGGCGGCGAGGGCCTCATCCACCGCGCCCTGAATCGGTGGACTACGGTACCGCTGTCGATCACTTCCCGGTGGAGTTACCGGACGAGAAGCCGTCGTTCATGTTGTAAGGATCGGCGAGGGTGGCGGCTAGCTCCTCGTTAGCCCCGTTGGTGATCGTGGCCTGGAACTCATCGTCGGGAGCAGGATTCAACTCGAAAGTGGAAGTGATTTCGTCCGTTCTCCAGGGGTAGCTGTCGTGACGATCAGGTTGGATCCGGCTGGCCCTCCGGCTGATCGATCCGGGCGAGGGCCCAGAAGGATCTCCAGATACCGTCCTCTTCCTTGCGCCCGATCCAGAGCCCACGGCCCGGGAGGCTGACCGGCTCCTCGCCGGGTGGCTGGATGGTGGCGGTGAAGCTTTCGCGGACAAAGACGTGGTCCCCCACGATTCGATACTCGTTGCTGTAGTCCGAGATCCTGGCGTTCACGACCTCGAAGGACTGCCGGTAGAACTCCTCGAGGGCCTCGCGGCCGCGCACCTCCGGACCCATCGGCGGCTGGTGTACCCCATCCTCCGCCCAGTACGAGGCGACCCGCTTGAAGTCGCCGTCGTTGAAGGCCTGCAGATAGTCCTGGATCATCTCGTCGAAACCGGCGTCATGTGTCGCGGAGTGATTCATGGCCCATCTCCTTCGTCGCGCAGCTTCCTTGTATCGTGCTCCGCCGCAGTGAATCCGGGTGCCGCGGCGAGCGACAGCGGGATGCGACACCCCTTTGATCAGATCAAACCTTTGGTGACCTCGGTCGGGCCGAGGAGGACTCCGAAGTCAGTGGAGGTGACGTTATCGAGGTTCGGATGGGTAGCGACCGATTTGAAGAGTTCAGTCTGGGCGAAGTCCTCCATCGATTGCTTGTCCTTCCAGAAGTAGACACCGCCATACGTGCCGGTCTCCGAGTCCGCCAGCCAGGTTTTCCGAACCAGGCCCGGTATGGCGGCGTAGCTGGGCGCAAGGTTGTCGCAGAGGCCCGCGTAGTCAGCTTCGCTCACATCTTTCAGCCTAAAGGTGATGATTTGGATGTGCATTGCCACCTCCCTCGAGTTGGTTGCCAGTCAGTCCGAAACCATGATCGATACTCGAAATGTAGTCCCCGAATCACTGATTGTCTATGCAGATGCCCTTGGCGTGAGACCATCTCAATTCCCTGACGCGTAGCTGATTCGATAGATCGCGCCGGCGTAGTCGTCCGACACCAGAATCGATCCGTCGGGCAGCTGCAGCAGATCGACCGGACGGCCCCACGCCTTCTGGCCATCGAGCCATCCCTCGGCGAACACTTCGTAGGAGGCGGCGCGCCCGTTCCGGATCTGGACCAGCGTGATCCGGTAGCCAATCTTCTTCGAACGGTTCCACGACCCGTGCTCGGCGATCAGCACCTGGCCTCGGTACTCGGGCGGGAACTGGTAGCCGGTGTAGAAGCGCAGCCCGAGTGCCGCGACGTGGGGCCCCAGATTTTGCTCGGGCGCGACGAATTCCTCGCATCCCCGCTGGTCGCCGAAATCCGGGTCCGCGATGTCTCCTCCGTGACAGAAGGGGTAACCGAAGTGGTGTCCCTTGCCCGGGGCGCGGTTGAGCTCGTCGGGCGGCGAGTTATCGCCGAGCCAGTCGCGGCCGTTGTCGGTGAACCAGAGGTCGCCGGTTCCGGGGTGCCAGTCGAAGCCGACGGTGTTGCGGACGCCGCGGGCGAAGATCTCGAGCCGGTCGCCGTCGGCGCTGACCCTCAGAATCGAGGCAAAGCGCTCGTCTTCCGAGAGGCAGATGTTGCATGGCGCGCCGATCGGTACGTAGAGCATGCCGTCGGGTCCGAATGCGATGTATTTCCATCCGTGGTGGGCCTCGCTGGGCAATCCGTCGACGAAGATCTCCGGCATTGGAGGGTCGTCGATCCGATCTACGATGTCGGGAAACCGCAGGATACGGCTGATCTCGGCAACATAGAGATCACGATCTCGTATCGCCACACCGTTCGGCGAATCGAGACCTCTGGCCAACCTCACGACCCGGTCCGCCCTGAAGTCACCGTCGTCGTCTCGCACCGCCCACACCGAGTCTCCCTTTCGGTTGCCGACGAACACCGTTCCTCCGGGACCGAGAGCCATCGAGCGCGCATTGTCCACCCGGGCGTACAAATCGATGGAGAATCCGTCCGGCAGCTCGATCTGGTCCAGCGGGAGCTCGCTTCGATTGCCGATGGCGATCGCCGGCGAAACGCCCAGGTCCGATCCGCATCCGAGAAGGAGGAGACAGGTGATCGCGTATCGGGAGTGTTTGTACCTCATGGGTTGTGAGCCTATCAGTGTCGCGGGCATCTGGCAGGTCCCCGTCGGCAGCGGAGCGCGCCTTCGGGCCGCGGGTGCGTTCGTGTCGATAGTCCGAGGCTGCCGCCCGTCAGTCCTTCGATCTGGATGCCTTCCGCTTTCGCAAGCCGAGGATCCGCCGGATCGTGTCGACCGCGAGCTCCGGATCGCACGGCTTGTTGAGGAAGCCTTCGGGCGGCGCCACCGGCCGGTCGTAGATCACCTTCCGGAACTCGGGGTGGCCGGTGATGATGCACACCGCGATGCCTGCCGTCTCTGCGTTTTCACGAAGATCGGTGAAGGTATCGATGCCGTCCCTGCCGGGCATCGATAGGTCGAGCGTGATGAGGTCGGGCCGCTTACTCTCGGCCATTCGGAGGGCCTCGAGGCCGTCGGCGGCTTCGAAGGTCAGAGCCCCTTCATCCGAGAAGAGAGTGGTGAGGAACGTGCGGATCTCTTCGTCATCGTCGACGACCAGCACCTTCGCACCGCTGAGCTTGCCGAGTGGCACATCACCGAGTAGTTCGCGGTCTTCCATGATGCGTCCTCCCCGCCGTCAAGCTTATCCGATCGTGGTTACCGCATCGGATCGGATCGCGAAGAAGGTCCAGAGCGCAGCCGTGAAATCGATTACGCCGAAGAGGATCATCGCCGGTGGAGCGATGCCGGCGATCACGAAGGCAATGAAGAAGAGAAGAACCGACGACCTGGCGATCACCGTCCAGACGAAAAAACCTTTGAGCTCGGAGCGGGCAGCGTGCGAGTAGTAGAAGCCGAGAATAATCACCAGCATGCCGACCACCCGGACCCACAGCCCGTCAGACTCCGGGAAGTTGAAGATGTTCAGCAAGGTGTCGGGTGTGACGACCAGAACGAAACCGAGAATGTAGAGATAAACCGAAAAGGCGAACACGCTCCTCGCGCCTCTGCTCATCTGTGCCTCCGTCTCCGAGAATCGGGCGCTACTCCGTGGTGTCAATCTCCGGCGCCGACGGGTAGAGTCCGAGCTGAGTGAGGGCGGTTAGGGTGTCCCAGGTCACCCATGTCTCGACGATCTTGCCGTCGGCGATACGATGCATGCCGGAAAAGTCGAGCTCCATCCGTTTGCCGGTCGCCGGGAACGGACCGATGGGCCCGTCCTGGATCCCCGTGTAGGTTGCCCAGAACGCGACCAGGTCGTCCTCGGCGACCATGCGGTGGATTACCATCTCCGGCTTCGACACCGATCCCAGCTCACTCATCAGATACGCTTTGAAGTCCTCGAGGCTGGTCACGTTGAAATCAGGGGTAGCCTGGCAATGACGGACGTAATCATGCGCGATCCATTGGTCGAGCTTGTCCAACTCAAGGGCATTGATGGCGGCGAAGGCATCGGCCACCAGCTCCTTGTTCTTTTGACCCTCGCTGCAGGGCTCGCACACGCATCCCAACACTCCGATCAGACAGCTGATCACGGTGATTCCGAGAATCAACTTCTTTGACATCGAGTTCCCCCTTCCGTCGCTCTACGACTTTTGGCGGGCACCGCGCCCATGAACCAAACCGAGATCGCCTCCCGGTCTCACACGACTCGTCGAGATTCCCTGCCCTGAATGTGTTCCTCCAGCTTCTCGATGTCAAGCGGCGTCCGGACGGGTATGATCGACATCGCATCTCGAACGAATGGTGATTCGGCCCCAGGGGTCGGGAAAACGGAGGACCTGATGAAAAAGGCAAGCGCGTTCGCCGCGGCGTTGGTGTTCATCGTGCCGGTCGCCGCCGCCGGCGCCGGCGGCAGCTCGATCGCGAGTGACAAGGGGCCGGTGATAATCCACCCGGTCGAGCACGCCACGTTTGTCATGCAGTGGAATGGCTCGATGATCGCGGTGGATCCGGTTGGCGGTGCGGCGGGATTCGAGGCCTTCGGCAAGGCAGACCTGATTCTGATCACGCACACACACGGCGATCATCTGTCGGTCGAGACGGTGCAGGCGGTGGCGAAACCTTCCGCGACGATCGTCGCGCCGAAGGCGGTAGCGGAGAGGTTTCCCGAAACGGACGGCAACCGGATCACGGTCGTTGCCAATGGCGATTCGGTGGCGTGGGGCGACGCAACGATCGAGGCGATTCCGATGTACAACCTGACGCCCGACCGCCAGAGCTTCCATCCCAAGGGCCAAGGCAATGGCTACGTCGTAACCCTCGGCGGTGCGCGGATCTACATCGCCGGTGATACCGAAGACATCCCGGAGATGCGCGCCCTGAAAGACATCGATGCGGCTTTCGTGTGCATGAACCTGCCGTACACGATGGATGTGGCGGCGGCGGCCGATGCGGTGCTCGAGTTCAAGCCGGCGGTGGTCTTTCCCTACCACTACCGGGGCAAAGGCGGAATGAGCGATCTCAAGAAGTTCTCGTCGCTGGTTGCCAGGGATCCCGACATCGAGGTCCGGCTGCTCGATTGGTATTGATCGTGCGGTGATGGCTCACACCTGAAGCTCATCTCCGGTGTTTTCTGGCATCAACCTTCGACCCGGTCCAAACCATAGAGACACAGAGGGCACATCGATCACTGCCGAAGCTCGGCAAGGTCCCCATCCACCTTCGCCTGCTCGGCGAGCTTTGGATTGAGGGCGACGGCGCGGGCAAGGATGGACCCCGCGCCATCGACATCGCCGTTCGCCAGGCGGATCACCGCGAGGTCGTAGAGTACCTCCGGCAGCACTTCCGGCTGGTTCTCGGCCTTCTTTGCCGCGAGCTCCTGCCAACGGAGAGAGTCCTCGAATTGTTTCCTGGTGAACGCCGTCCATCCGCGGTTCCAGGCGTCGTTGACGAGACCGATTTTGAGCAGACGTCCGAGTTCCCGAATCGGCTCGGGGTGATCGTCGACACGGAGGTCAATGGCGCGGTCGGTGAAGCCACCGTAACCGCCCTCCTTGCGACACACGAGCAGCGCCGCAGATTGTTTGCCACGGCTATCTCCGCCGGCCGCATCTCCAGCCTGAATTGCCGCGTAGAGGCGCTCGCCGAGGGTCTGTCCGCTGGACGAGAGGAATGCCCGCTCCATCGCCAGGACGACCTCTTCGCCGGTGAGGATATTGCCCTGAACCGCGTAATTCGGGCCGGCTCGCCCCCCCGCCCAGGCATTGCAGGCGGATCCGGTGTAGGTGGCTGAAACTCCGGAATCGGAGACCAGGCCCACCTGACGCTTGCTGCGATCCTTGTCGTTGCCGAGCATCACCTCGAGGACTTTCTCGGGCGAATTACCGTGCGAGAGCAGTGACAGACCGTGCGGACCGAATGTGGTGTTGGCGTAGGATTGGGTCGCGACCGCGCCGACACCGGCGCGGGCGTGCGGAACGACCGTGCCGACGGCGAAAAACCGGCTCGCCACCGCTACGCCGACCTCGCCCGTCTCGGGATCTGCGGCGACGATCGAGAATGTCGACGGATTCGGAGCTTCCGCGGAAAGAAGGGACGAACAGAGGATGACAATCACGGCGACGGTGAAATGTCTTGTGAGGTTCATCGGATGCCTCCGGGGGAATTGTAATGCCAGCCGGGCTTTATCACCGAACTGGAGGTCCACTTTCCGATTGACGACTTTTGCGGTAGGATACGCACCGGTTGGCCGTCCCCGTCGCGGTGATGGTTGGCCGGGCGTGACCCCATCGTCTAGCCAGGTCTAGGACACCAGCCTTTCACGCTGGCGACACGGGTTCAAATCCCGTTGGGGTCACCACTTTTGATTTCGATCGTTGGTCGAAATCAAAAGTGCCACGGCGTAGTGCAAAGCACGAAGCCGGGCACACTCCTCCCTCCCAGTTCGAACTCCGAATTCCAGTCACCCCACGAACTTGTATCCCAGCCGATGAACCGTGATCAGGTGCTGCGGGTCCGACGGATCGTCCTCGATCTTCTTGCGCAGCTTGGCGATGTGGGTGTCGACCGTGCGCGTGAACGGGATGGTGTCATAGCCCCAGACCGCGTCGAGCAGCTCCTCGCGGGAAACGACCTCGCCCTGGTGCGCGAGGAAATATCCGAGAAGGCGAAACTCCCGCGGCGTGAGATCGAGCTCCTGGTCGCCCTTCCGTGCCTCGTGGTGGTCGAGGTCGACAGTGACACCGCCGAAGTCGAAGACTTCACCCTTCGCGTTACCGCCTGGCTGCGATCGCCGCAGGACCGCTTCGACCCGGGCCATCAGCTCCATGAAACTGAACGGCTTGGTCACGTAATCGTCGGCGCCGAGCTTGAGTCCGAGCACCTTGTCGATCTCTTGGCCGCGCGCGGTGAGCATGATGATCGGCAGTTCCGATCCCTCGCCGCGAAGAGTCCTGCAGACCTCGAGGCCGGTCATCTTGGGCAACATGACGTCGAGGATCATAATGTCGGGCGAGCTGTCCCGCGCGAGTTCGAGACCCGCTTCACCGTCTCGTGCAACCGTCACCTCGTGTCCTTCGTAGGTGAACCCGTCGCGCAGCGCGACCGCCATCGCCTCATCATCCTCGACAACCAGTACCCGACTCATTCGCCCTCTCCCTCCGGACGTTCCAGCGGTAGATAGATCGTGAAGGTGCTGCCCTTGCCGACCTCGCTCTCGACGGTCACCCGCCCGCCGTGTGCCTCTGCGATGTGCCGAACGAGTGACAGGCCGAGCCCCGAGCCTTTGACGTCGTGTACCAGACCGGTGCTGACACGGTGGAAGCGCTCGAAGATCCGTTCCTGCTCTCCGCGGGGGATGCCAATTCCATGGTCGCTGACCGAAATGACGGCCTCGCCGTTGGTGCGGCCGAGAGTCACCTCGATCGAGCGATCGTCATTCGAGTACTTGACCGCGTTGTCGAGGAGATTGGCGACCGCCCGGTCAATTGCGTTGGGGTCGACCTGGACCTCGGGAAGTGGCTCGTCCGGTCCGTGATACGAGACGTCGAAGCCCCTGTCCCGCAGCCGGACCGTGAAGGTGCCGAGGGTGCCGGCGAGAATCTCCTCGAGATCGGCGTCTTCGAGGTTGTAGACCTTTCGACCGGATTCAATCCTCGAAAAGTCGAGGATGTTGTTGATCAGCTGCGTCAGACGACGGCTCTCGGTCTCGATGTAGGAGCCGTACTCGCGGACCTTCTCCTGGTCCTCCACGCGACCTCGGCGCATGAACTCGCCGAATACCCGGATCGACGACAGCGGGGTTCGCAGTTCGTGCGAAACGTTGGAGACGAATTCGTTCTTCATCGCCGAGAGCTTCATTTCGCGCATCGCCGTTCGGACGGTGAGTGCGATGCCGCCGAGCAACACGGCGGCGAGCACCGCTGACAAGGTGATGTTGTAGGCGAAGTTGGCCCGTGCCCACTTTTCTGCCGAAGCGAAATCACCTTGCAGGCTGACCCTCCAGTCGGTGAAGATGAAATCGAAGGCTCGAGACACGTGGTCTTTCTTGGGGTGGGCCTTTTCGCCGACCGGCAGGATCTGTCTTTTCAGGTTGTCCCTCACGACCACCAAGAGCTCGGTCTTCTGCTTGTCGTCGAATTTTGGCAGCGAAGCCTCGATCGCTTTCGGCAACACTTCGCCGACGAAAACATCCTGGTCGATGATCATGCCCGCCAGGCCGACCAGCTTGGATTCCTCGTCGGTGATCGGGTTGATGATGATGCGGTTGCTCGGATCGTGCTGGTCGGAGCTGAGAGACGTCGTCTCGAGCTTGGCACCCTTTTTTCTCAGGTACGCCCATGGCGAGGCTGCAGCCCACACCGCGACCGTTTCGTCGGAGTGCTCCGGGACCACCATCTTGTCGATCCTCGGCTCGTAGAAGAGCAGTGGCTCTTTCCTGGCCAGGAAGCTGACCACGAAGAGCCTCTTCGCTCCCGGGATCTCCTTTTTCTTGAAGTACGCCGCAGCCTTGCCCATCTTTTTCTCGCCAAAAACCTCGGGTGGCAGGTTCAGAGCGCGCTCGGAGATCTTCCAGTAGAAGTAGTGGACGTCCTTGGTGATCGCTTCGAGATAGTTTTTCAGCGTCGCTTCGCGGGCGATGGCCGAGTTGCGCTCGAGGTCCGTCAGCCACCAGTACTGGAGGAAAAGGAGTAGCGCGAGAGGCAGAAGCACTGCGAGGACCCCGGCCCACAACACGCGTCTGCCGCCGAACACGCTGCGTTCGACAGCCCGCAGCTCGGATTCTGAGAAGGCTCCGTTCTGGTTGTGGTTCAGCGACGGCATCAGCGACTCCCGGGTTCGAAACTCGAGAGCAATATAGCGCACGAATCAGGCTCCGCCATGGGGTTTTGCATTTCGGTTACACGCTTCACAGCTTATGACCGTTCGGTGAGGACATTCACATTGCGGGGGAGCAATTTGGTGAGCATGAACAGCACATCGCCTACCCGACCGCAGCACCGAATTCGACCCTCGGGCGGTATGGGTTTCGTCAACCTGGAACGAAGGCGCGCCGCCATGCTGCGTGACCTTCGTGAGACGGAATTGGAGGTCTCGGTATGAGGAAAGTGTTTTCACTGCTGATCGTGGTGCTGATCCTGGCGATGCCCGCCCTGGCCGGTGAAAAGGGTAAGTGCAACGGGAACCCCGAAGATTGCATGAAGAAGATGAAGGCGAAGTATGCGGAGAAGGCCTGGCTCGGCATCGAGTACGACACAGACGAAAGTGGGCACTGGGTCGTCAAAGATGTCTACGACAAGAGCCCGGCGCAAAAGGCCGGATTCCAGAAGGGCGACATCATGCTCGCCGTCAACGACGTGAAGTATTCGAAGGACAACAAGCCGAAGCTGAAGGAGGTGTACGCCAAGTTCGAGCCCGGCTCCGACGCCACCTACTGGGTCAAGAGGAACGGAGAGAAGGTGAAGCTCCACGCGACCCTCGGGTCGGTGCCGAAGGATGTGCAGAAGATGTGGATCGCCGAGCACATGAAGACCTACCATCCCGAGTTCAGGATGGCTTCGAAATAAAGGCGATGGACCGCAGGCGGGCCGGCCGCCGCTCGTCCGTCGGCCCGCCTGCAACTTTTCGGTGACCTACGGCGTCATATATGTAGGAGGAAGCGGGGACTCTATGACCAGGTATGAAGCAGAGGCGACAAACGGATTCGACGGTGAAAGGGCGAAGAGGTCAGATTGGTCCCAGATCCTGATCCCGATCGTGGCCGCGGCTCTGGTCCTCGCACTGGGCCTCGCGCTCGTGGGTCTCACCAGCGAACCCGACTCTCCGGGCTTACTCTCGCCGACCGCAGAGGCCGGCGTCCTTTGAACCATTTTTGACCAACCGATCTCCTCGATACAGATCACCATCGACCTCAGCCCGGGTCCCCAGCCCGGGCTAAATTTCAATCGAATTTATGCTTCAGATATGTGTTGAAAATCTCCGATTGAGCTCGATCAGTTGGGGCGCTCCCTGGGGATCGGCCCCTTCCAGGACCGTCAGACGGTAGAGCTCGAGGGCGTCGGCGGTGTCGGTGTCGATCCCCGTCGTCTTTTCCCACTGCAGCTGGGTTGCGAGAGTAACCCAATCGGTGAGCCGGCACATATGGTCGACGACGTGGCGGATCTGAGCGGACGCACTCTTTTGGTCGCTTTTGACGAGAGTGTCGATCCTTTTGACCACCTCCTGGTGTTCCCTGCGGGCGATCTCGAGGTGAGATTCCAGATCGGCATGGTCGAGCGCGCCGATTTCCCGGTTGAGGTGATCGAGCCACGAGCGGTGGAGTCCGCGTTCCGAGAAGTCGCGGAGGACCTGCGCGCAAAGGGTGTTGTGGGTACCCTCCCAGCTCTCGACGACGATCGAGTCTCGATACAGCCTCGGCAAGACCGAGAAATCCTCGATCGTTCCATTTCCGCCGAGCAGCTCGATGCCGTCCCGGGTACAGGCGGTACCCTTGACCGCCGTCCAGTACTTGTTGATCATCACCGCGATGCGCCGGGCCGCAATCAGTTCCGGGTCGCCTCGACCGGCCTCGACGAGATCGGTCATCGCGAGGATCCGGAAGGTGGTGCAGAGAGCGGCCATGGTCGAGAGCTTCATGCGAGCGAGAATCTCCTGGACGCCCGGATAGACTTCAATCGCGTTTGAGAAGGCGCGCCGGTGTCGGGCGTAGGCGTGGCCCTCGACGAGCGCCCTCCGGGCGAGACCGCAGGCTGCGATCGCATTGTGAACCCGTGAGGTGTCGAGGACGATGCCGACAAGGTTTTTGAATCCTCCGGCAAGATCGCCGACAGCTTCACCGAAGGCGTCGTCGAATTCGATCTCCCCGGTGGCCATGGAACGGGTGCCGAGCTTGTACTTGAGGTTGTGAAGTTGGAATCCGTTGACCTCGCCGTCGATAAGCCTCGGGACCAGGAAAAGCCCGAGACCGGAGGTTCCCGACGGCGCGCCGTCCATCCGAGCACTGATGACAAACAGATCGGCGTCCGCCACCGAGCAGAACCACTTCTCGCCGCTGATTCGGAACCACCCTTTATGTTCCGAGTCGGCCCTCGCTCGACAGCTGTTGGAACCGACGTCCGATCCGCCCTGCACCTCGGTAACAAACTGGGCGGCGCGCAAACACTGGTCGTAGTCTGCGCTCATGAGCCCCGGCAGGAGGCGGTGCTTCTGGTCGGCGCTGCCGACCTGTTTGATCAGTTTGATGGCACCGGCCGTGCAGGCGACCGGACAGGCGTGGCCGGCTTCGCCGTGCTGATCGAGGAGGTAAGCGATTCCGCCGGCGAGGACCTCGTTGCCGGGCTCGGAGAGCGCCGCCAGCACGCCGCTCGCCCAGAAGACCCGGCCGGCGTCGTGGTAGGAAGGATGAAAGACGATGTCCTCCGTACGGTGACCGAACTCGTCGCGCCGTCGCAGCCGTGGGAGATTCTCATCGCGGTTGGATTCTCTGGCGAGGGCGTCAAGGCGCGGTCCAGCCTGATCCGCCACCGTCCGCAGAAGGGTGTCCGCCTCGGCCCATTTCTTACCGAGGTGGTGTTGCAGAAGCCGTCGGATGAAGCTGTCGATCTCGTAGAAGTTGGCGGAGGTCTGACGGCGCCAGAGATCGAGGTCTTCGCGGGCGGATTCCGCCACATCGTTGGCCGGCATCACGCACCTCCCAGCAGGTTTGCTCTGAGGATACCACCGCGGTGAATTTTGAATTTTGAATTCTCAATTTTGAATTGCCCTACCCGTGCGGAGAGGGGGTGGGGCGAGGGGAATTCAAAATTCAAAATTCAATTGAGCTCGTCCGGATTGAAGCTGTCGAACTCAGGGTTCACGTCGAGGTGGCGATAGAGATCCTCGTAGACCATCAGGAATCGTTCGGAAAGGGTCCCGGCTTCGAGCATTGCCTGCTTGCGGTCGCTCGGAATTTCGAGGATCTGGGACGCGAGGGCGATGAGCTGGGCATCGGAGACCTCGTCCATGTGGCGGGCAAAATGTTCGCGTGACGCTTCGTCGAGTTCGACCAGATCCGGCAGCAATGTCCGCAGTTCCTGCCGCAGCTGTCGAATGCTGGCGAGGCGCTTCGGAGACTCCTGAGTCGGTTGGTAGTGCACCCTCACCTGGCGATAGCTGGTGTCGACGTCCAACTCCTGCTCGATCAGGAACCGCTCGAGACCGAGCAACCACATCAAAAAGCGCCCATCCTCGAGCTCCTCGTGCGCGGCGATGAAGCCGACGCAACCCACCTCGCGCACAGGGGGCGAGCCAGCGAGTTCTCGTTCGTGGCCGGGAAGGACCTCGACCATTCCGATCACCCGGTGAGAGGCGAATGCGTCACGCACCATCTCGACATAACGGGGCTCGAAAACATGGAGTGGCAGTACCTCGGCGGGCAGCAGGACGACCCTGGGCAGCGGGAAGATCGGAATCACGTCGGGCACTTTCACCGTCTCCGGTGGAGGTGCTTTCGGACCATCGCTGAATGAGATGCCTTTCACCTGATGTCTCCTCATCCTAATACAACACTCCGACGCCGCCTTTCTCTTCCATTTCGGGTGGCCGAATGTTGAGGGCCGTGATGATGAGCGCCACGCTGGACAGTCCGAAGGCAACGACCAGAGTAATCGAGAAGGGGGTCGAAAAACTTTCGTCACCGAGGGCAAGAAAAACGAGGTGCGTGAGGCTCCCGGTGGCTCCGGCGACGCCGATCAGGATCGACCACCACCGCGATCGGGCTGATCTACGGGCTACGCTCACGAGGCCCACAAGGATGACCGGCACGACGATCAGGTGCATGGCGACAAACCCCGCGGCGCCTCCGGGCAGGTGGAAAAGCCGCCACTCGTGCCAGTGGGCGGAGTCGATCTCGTGGCACAGGACCAGGGTCGCGTTGAGGAGATATGCGCAGAGGAGTCGTTTGCGGGAAGCCATTTCGAAGAAGGACGTATTCTCTCGAGCCTTGTTTCACCATTCTGCGAAATCCAAAATCCAAGATCCGAATTCCGAAATCTCTACTCGTGCGAGGCCATGACCCGCCATGCAACCAGTCGCTCGTTCATTGCCCGCAGGCGGCCGCAGAGGAGACGGCTGAGGAGGTTGAGGAATTGAATTGCCGCGTCCGGGTCCATCAGAAGGACTTCTTCCAGGAGCGATCTGCTGATCGACAGGACTGTGGTCGCGGACCGGTGGGCGCGGGCGTCGGCCGAACGTGGTTGGTCATCGACCAAAGCCAGCTCGCCAAAGACCTCGCCACGCTCGAGGATGATCAAAGCCTCTTCGCCCATTCCCGGAACCATGCGCGAAATACGAACCGCACCATCGACGACGATATAGAGGCAATCTCCCGGATCACCTTCGGCAAAGATCAGGGCACCCTCGGGGTACTTCCGTTCACGTGAATACTTGGCGAGTAGTCGCAGCTCCTGGGCCGACAGGCCTTGCTCGCGCAGCAAGTTGATTTTGGTTTCCTCCTCGACGTGCACACGATCCCCAGCGCCGTTCTCGTTCCTCTCCGCAGGGAAGGGTTCCGCCGGCGCACCGAAGAGTTCGCTCATCTGTGCGTTGGCCGCGCGGACCTTGGCGGCCAGAGTCTGCCAGAAACCCCAAAGCAGGCTGACCGCCAGCTCTTGATCGTTGGCGACTGCCTCGTCCAGGGCTTCGGCCGGGAGCGTGAAAATGGACCCTTCGCCGACCCCGTACGCGGTGGCGGATCGAGGCTTGCCGTCGAGGTACGAAACCTCCCCGAAAAGGGAACCCGCATCCTGCGTGGTCAACACCTGGCTGCCGACTGGAGTCCTTCGCGCGATGCGGACAGTACCCTGGCGCACGATTTTCAGATCTCTGCTGGATTCGCCTTCAGAGAAAAAGACGTCGCGGTCGGAGAACTCGCTGGGCTTCGCGATCATCGCGAGCGGGATGATCGAATCGTCTGAAAAGTGACGAAAGAGCCCGATCGAACGGAGTTCGGTCGCGCGGCGCAGGAGATCGTCATCCTTGGAGCTGAAGCTCTTCGCTCTTTTTCGCGACCGAGGCGTTGTCTTCGCACCGGTGAAGATCCGCGCGTGGCTGAGGGCCATGTTGTCGCAGGCTTTTTGCAGTACCGAGGTGCGGTTGGAGATCAACTGCTCCACCTCCTGCGGGCCGCGTTGACAGAGCCGAACCAGGGTTTCGACCCGACGCCGCTCCTGTTGTTGCTCCCTGTCGGAACGCCAGCTCGCCAGCAGCATGGCGTCGACCGCGGCTTCGAGGGCAGCGTCGAAATCTTCGTTTTCCAGTGCGGTGCGCGAGGTTTCCACGGCGAGCCGGAAATCGAGTGGATTGAGGCGCCGCGCCTGGATGAACTCCTCTTGAGCCGTCACCGCGTCGTTGTGACGAAGGTGAAGGAAGCCGGCCGCCGCGTACGCCAGGTAATTGAAGGGCGTGCGGAGCTTTGCCAGGTCGATCATGTCGACTGCGCGGCCAAACTCACCGCGCGTCTCGAAGATATGTGCCATGCCGAGAGCGTGGGAGGCCTCGAGGTTGCGGCGCTTGAACTCGCGGTCGAAGTCATCGATGCCCTGCTCGCTGCGTACGCGATCGGCCTCCTCACGAAGGGCCTTGCCCTGGGGCGAGAATGCGGCAGCAATGTCGAGCAGCTCTGCAGCTTCGGCCGGTCGACGGATCGATCGAAGGCGTCGAGCCACCTCGACCAGCCGGTCGATCATCGATGGGTGGGGCAGAACAGAATCGTCCATGGTGGGTCCCGAATAACAATTGTATGGAAGTATGAGGCAGGTGGTCAAACCGGCGGTTCCGGGTGGACCGAGATACCGTCACGGGTGGGTTTCGTGACGATCGGCAATCGGGTGTGCGTAGAATGGCCGTCTGATGAAGTGGATTTCAATGCTGTTGGCGGCGGTGGTCCTGACCTTCGGTGGATCCGGAACGTGGGCGGTCGAAGGGCTCGATCCGTCGGAGGCAACCCCGGGAAGGACCGGCGTGTGCATCACCGAGATGGACGGCGGCACCCGGCTCGAGATTCCGCTGACCGTGCTCGGGACGATCGGTTCCGGTACGCCGGACGGAGAAATCATCCTCGTGCGCCTCGACCACCCGCGGATGCAGGAAACCGGCATCATTGCCGGGATGAGCGGTTCCCCTGTGTACCTCGATGGAAAGCTGCTGGGAGCGCTCGCTTTTGGCTGGCCGTTTGCCACGGAACCGATCGGCGGTGTGACCCCGTTCTCTCGCATGATCGAAGTGGAGTCGGGGCCTTCGGCGACAGCTGTGAATGTCCGTCCCGAACTGGAAGAAATCCTGGCTGCCGCTGGAGAGGAGACCCTCGGCGAGCTCGTCGTAGACTGGATTCTGCCTGCGGACTCGGGTGAACAACGACCACTTCCGCTGGCAGTCTCCGGGTGGAACCCGCCACCGAGCGGGTCCTGGCTTGCCGAGGGATGGCGCCGTTTGGGTTGGGTTGCTGCAACTGGCGGCGGCGAGGGACGTAGCGAGGGCTCCGGCGAGGTCGAGCCTGGCTCGATGGTTGCGGCGGTGATGGTGGACGGGGACGTCACCCTGTCTGCCGGCGGCACGGTGACGGAGGTCCGGGGCGATCGCCTGTGGGCGTTCGGCCACCCGTCCCTCGGCACCGGCACCAGCAACATGCCACTCGCGCGGGCGCAGGTGGTGGCGGTGCTTCCGAACCTGATGAGCTCCTTCAAGTTCTTCACCGTCGCCGAGCCGATTGGTGCGATCGTGGCCGACCGCCGCGATGGGATTGTCGGCCATCTCGGGGCCGAGGCGCCGATGGTGCCGGTCACGGTGACGGTCAATGGTCACACCTATTCGTTCCGAACGGTCCGTCACCCGGTCCTGATGCCGCTCCTGACCGGCTACCTTTCGCAGGCCAGTCAGGCGGTGCGGGGTCGGAACCTGGGCCTTCAAACGGTGTCAATCCGGGTTTCCGTCCATTACCCGGGTCTGGAGACGGCAACCGTGTCGGCGGCATTTGCAGGCGTCGAGGCGTCTGCCGAAGCGAGTGCCATCGCGACAGCGTTGATCGCCTATCTCGAAAGCTCTGTATATGAAAAACCAGAAGCAGAGTCGATCGACATATCGCTCGACACAGTCGAGAGCCTCGAATCAGCGTCGATCGTCGACATCATTCCGGAACGCCGGATTGTGAGGCCCGGCGAGAACCTGGCGGTTCATTTCCGTTTGCGCCCTCATCGCGGGCCCGCGATGACCCGCACCCTAATGGTGCACGTTCCGGAAACGACGCCCGAGGGCCGTATCGACCTCGTCGGAGCTGACGGCACGGCGTGGACCACGTACGACTTGCGGATGCGTCCGCTGAAACCGGCCGACTTCGCAGACGAGGTGAGATTGGTCAACTCGATCCAGCCGTCGACGACCCTGGTGGCCGTGCTCGAGCGGCGCGACGCCGGAGTTGTCGTGCCGGGAGGCACCGTGTCGGCACCGCCAAGCGTCGTCATGCAGATGCAGTCTGCCCTCGGCCCCAACCTCGATACCGTTGCATACCGCGTTGTTGCAAAGACCGATGTCGAGATGCCCTACCCGGTGTCCGGTGCGCAGCGCATCCCGCTCACCGTTCGCGTCGAGACGAGAGAATCGGAGACACGATGAAACGTTACCGTTTGCTGACCGGAGCTCTGCTCAGCCTGTTGATGGCGCACGGAGCAACCGCCACTCAGACGCGCCGCTGGATCGTAGATACGACTGAGGAACTGCTCGGAGGCCGGGGCAGCGGTGTCCAGGTCACCGCGGACGGCACGCTGAAGCCGGTCGCCGGGTGGGAGGCCGGGCCGGAACTCGAGGAGGCGGTGGTCATGGCAGCGACCCGCACCGGTGATGGATCACTGATCATCGGAACCGGATTCCCGGCACGTCTCTACCGTGTGCGAGGCGATCAGGCGGAGTTGCTGGCGGACATCGATGCCGAGCAGGTCACCTCCGTGCTTGCTGAAGATTCTGGCGCAGTGTTGGTGGCGACGGTCGCCCCCGGAGTGCTCTACAGGTGGTCGGGCGGTTCGATCAACGAGATCGGTCGGCTGGGAGAAGGCGGCATCTGGGATCTCGCAAAATTCGACGGCGATGTGGTGGCTGCCGGAGGACCGCCGGCCTCGATCTTCAAGGTGACGGATCGCGGACTGGTTCGCTGGGTCGAGCTGCCGGATATCCATGCGCGCTGCCTCGATCCGCACGGCGACCGTCTCCTGGTAGGTACCTCGGGCAAGGGACTGATATTGGCTGTCAGCCGATCCGGGCAGTTGGGTGTGCTCGCCGACAGCCCGTTCACGGAGATCGCGGACCTGGTGGTCGGTGGAGACACCGTGTGGGCGGCCGCGCTGGTCGGGGAGCCGGTGGCGGCCCCGCAAAAGCCGAAAAAGGAGAACGGAGAGGACAAAGATGACGACGCCGAGCCGGAGGTTTCGGTAACGGCGGACCTCAAGCTTCCGGAGGTCAACGGCGAGACGGCGACCTCGGAGGTGCTGAAGCTGACGCCCGACGGAGGGTTGCTCAGTGTCCACCGGTTTGTTCGCGAAGTGGCGACGACTCTGGCCTGGGATGGCGAGGGTCTCCTGGTCGGTACCGGGTTCGAGGGTGAGGTTTGGCGCTTCGTCGATGGAGGTGGCGCCAGGATCGCGACCGTCGACGCCGTGCAGATCGTCGGTGTGGTCGACGGGGGCGAAGCTCTCCTGACGCAGGGTCCGGGCGGGGTGCTCTGGCGGCGTGACAACGGTACCCGCGCCGGGCATTTTCGCTCCAAGGCAAGGCAGTTCAAGCACCCGGTCCGGTTCGGTGAGTATCGGGTGGAGCCGGCGTCCGAAGATCTGCGAATTCGATTCCGATCAGGCGTGTCGGCGAAGCCGGACGGCACCTGGCTGCCGTGGACCGACTGGATGTCCGCCTCAGGAGGGTCCGTGTCGCTGCCGCCGGCGAGGTCGCTGCAATGGGAGGTGGAGTTCCCGGCTGGTGCGGCGAAAACATCTCTGGTCGACAGGGTCGAGGTGGCTGTTGTCGAGTCGAACCTCCCTCCGCAGGTGAAGACCTTGAAAGTCGAGGAACCCGGAGTTGTGTATCTCGCTGCTCCACCTCCGTCGGGACCGGTGATCGAGGCGGTCCATCCGGATATCAACGGCATCTTCACCGTGATCGACGATTCCGCGCCGAAGTCGAACAACTCGACGAAGGGGAAGAAGTTCTACCGGGCCGGATACCGGACCGTAAGCTGGGAGGTCGCGGACCCGAACAACGACCCGTTGGCCTTCAAGCTCGAAATCGAAGATCGGGAGGGTTTCAGCTTCATCGTTCGCGAGCAGATCAAGGGCACGCAACTGGGGATCGACACCAGCGCGCTTCCGGATGGGATCTACCGTTTCAGGCTGACCGCCTCGGATGCGCCTCGGAACCCCGAAGGACCGCTCGAGGTCAGCCGCGTGAGCCGGTGGTTCCCGATCGACAACTCCGAGCCGGAGGTGAGCCTTCGTCGCTCCGGTGACTCGTGGGTTGTCAGCGTGCGCGACGGCCTGAGCCCGGTTGCGCGTGCCGAATGGTCGCGTGACGGCGGAAGGTGGACGGCACTTGCACCCACCGACGGTTTGCTCGACGGGCGTGAAGAAACCTTCGAGTTCCCCGCGGCTTCCGGCCGCCACATGGTAGTGGTCCGCGTCGTGGACCGGCAGCACAATCGGGCCACCGCCGGCGCCACCGAAGAATAGGTTTGAGTTAAGAGTGTTGAGTTTTGAGTTCCGCTCCACCCTCCCAATTCTGTGGGGGGGGAGGGAGAAAACTCAGAACTCAGAACTCAGAACTCAAAACTCGTGTGGTCGTGTCGGGTGCTACAATCTGCGCGTGACCCAGCCCTATCCGACCGTCGCCGTCTTCCCCGGCTCGTTCGATCCGTTCCACGTCGGGCACGTGTCGATCGTCGAACGGGCGATGCAGATTTTCCCTCGCATCATCGTCGGTGTCCTGCAGAACACCGGCAAGGATTCGGTGTTCGGTCCGGAGGAACGGGCGGACATGATTCGCGAATATTACCGGGACACTCCGGCGGTGGAGGTGCACTCGTTCTCCGGGTTGCTGGTCAACTTCATGCAGGAGATGGACGCGACCATCATCGTCCGCGGCATGCGGGCGGTTTCGGACTTCGAGTACGAGTTTCAGATGGCGCTGATGAATCGAAGGCTCTGGCCGCCGGTCGAAACAGTCTTCTTGACGCCGAAAGAGGAGGTGCTCTACCTCTCGTCCAGACTGGTGCGCGAGGTGGTTACGCTCGGTGGGGACGTGACCGGCCTGGTGCCGGAGAATGTGAAGGTCCGTCTCGAGGATCGGTTCGGAACGCCGGGCTGAAACCTCTATGCGCCTGGCGGTTTTCGGATCAGGCCATCCCTATCGCGGCGGTGTGGCCCGCACGACGACGGATCTGGTGGCGATTCTTGCAGCTCGAGGCCACGAGTTGTTGTTCCTCACTCCCAGCCGTCAGTATCCCGGCTGGCTCTTCCCCGGCGCGAGCGACCGCGATCCCGACGCCTGCCCGAAGCTTGACTGTGCCGAGCCTCTGCTCGACCCGATGCAGCCATTCTCCTGGCGGAGTGCCAGGCGGCGGGCGATGGAGTTCGGAGCGGACGCCTGGATCATTCCCTACTGGACCTGGGCGTGGGCCGGTCTGTGGCGGTGGCTGCTGCGACCGGGCCGGCCGCCGGTGATCGGGATTGCCCACAACCCGGCCGATCATGGGGCGGGTGTTCTCAGACGACTGGCCGCACGGTCAGTCCTGTGTCGGTGCGACGCAATCTTCACGCATGCCAGCGCGCTCGAGGCCGAGGTTGTGGCGATGTGTCCGGCGGCGCAGACGGCTTCCCATCCGTTACCTCCCCCTGAAATCGGTACGCTCCCGTCTCGAGAAGAGGCCCGAAAGGCGCTTGCCATACCGGCCGATCGGAGAGTGGCGCTCTTTCTCGGCTTGATCCGGTCTTACAAGGGGGCCGACCTCTTGATCGAGGCCGTCGCCCGGCAGCCGGAGGGAAGTGACTGGTTGCTGGTGGTGGCGGGCGAGCCGTGGGAAAACCTGGGACCGGAGCTGCGGAGCCGGGTCAGTGGGCTCGGCATCGAGGAGCGTGTGCAGCTGCGGCTCGGTTGGGTGCCGGAGTCCGAGGTGCCGACACTCTTGGCGGCGGCCGACCTCGTGGTTCTGCCCTACCTCTCGGGATCGCAGTCGGCAGTCGCACCGCTCGCACTCGCGTCGGGCCTCCCGGTGCTGAGCACGAGGGTCGGCGGGCTCGCCGAGGTGGTTCGGGACGGAGTCAACGGCGTGCTTGTCGAACCGGGATCGGTCGACGAGCTCGCGCGTGCCTTCGAACGGTTGGATCGCGAGACTCTGGGTTCTCTTGCCAAGGGTGCCCGGCGAAGCAGGGAACGGTTGACGTGGCGCGGGTATGCGGCCGAGCTGGAGGGGCTGCTCGACGAGGTGGTCGGGACGAAATCGGAATTCTGAATTCGGAATCCCGCCCACCTGCCCCCCTTGATGGGCTTCTCACGAACTGTAGACAGAAAAACGGCCCGCCGGAGAGGCGGGCCGTGTTGTTGTTTTTCGGGCTTCTTCAGCGTCGCGCCAGCTCTCGGATCAGTTCGACCGCCTGCTCGTGGTTGAGATCCTCATCGAGATCCAGGGCCTTGGTTTCGGAAATGCCCTCCTCGTCGAGCTTCTGGTAGAGAACTGCATCTCGCTCGTCGGAATCCCAGTGCATGAGCAGGGACAGCCCGCTGCCGATTTCCAGCCGGCCGCTCTTCAACGGCAGGTCGGGCCTGAGAGCGATCGCGCTCGCGTGGCGGAGAATGATGATCTGCCGCCGGCGCTTTTCGAGAGTCTGTTCGTCTTCCTCGATCGTGGGCAGGATCTCCAGGATCTGGAAGTGGCAGCTGGCCAGGTCAGTGGCGAAGACGTGCGGATGACCGCTGCGGGGGTCGACAAAGAGCTTCGGATGGCGCAGGTTGTCGCCGGCCTCGAACTCGAAGCAGCCGACACCGTAGGGAAGCAGATCGTAAAGCTCGATCGGGTCCATCGAATTCCAGATCGGCGTGCCGTCGTCTCGCAGCTCGATCGCGGCGTAGCTTGCGAGGCCGGCGTCTTCCTCACTGATCTGGCTCCACCAGACGAGGTGGAGGAATGAAATCGCGCTTTCGCCGATGATCGGCTCGTCGTTCTCGTCAACTCCTTCAACTGTCTCGATGACGGAGCGATCGATCAGGAGCGCCGGATTGTACGCTGCGATTCCGTCGCTTCCGGCGAATGTCCTCGGGCCGATCCAGGTACCGTCGATGAAACCTGCCACTCGCAGCCTGGCGTCCATTCCTTCCAACTTCTGCCACAGGACGTAAAGTGCGCCGCTCGCCTCGTCCACCCCCACCTGCAGAGAGCTTTCGACCGCGGCCGCCGATTGGGGAACGAAGAACTCGCTGACCGTGTCGTCGGCGTACCGGGCGGTCACGACCACCTGGTTGTCCCGCGTGCCGGCGCTGTACAGCACGCCGTCATCGGTCAGCACCTTCGGCCCGGCTGCGCCGGCGACACCGGCGACTCCGAGCGCGATGGCGGCAATCAGACAGATTCTGATTCCTCTCATCGCGACCCCCTCAGGTTCACCACGGTGGTCAGGTCCGTCGCGAGGAAAACGTCAATGATCTCCTCGGAAATCCCGGCCTCCGGGTAATATGCGGTGAGCTCGTGCAGGTATCGGCGAGCACCGAAGGTGTCGCCCCGTCTCACCGCAATTTCACTCAAAAGAAATAGGCAGTTCTTGGCAATTTGTTGATCGGAGTACTCGACCGCGATCTCGAGGGCCTCCGAGCCGCAGCGATACGCTCTATCGAGGTCATCCGCGAGGACGTATCCATAACAGAGATCCTGCAGCACCTCGTATAGGTACTGCTCGGCGCCGAGGTCCTCGAGAGTCGTCCTTGCCGATTCGCATCGTTGCAGGCCTTGCTCGAGGCGGCCGGTGCACATCATGACGTACCCGAGGTTGTCCTCGACCTGAGCCGCCATGATTCGCTGGTAGCCTTCACCGCCCTGATGTGCCTCGAGGCAGATGTGGAACGCCTCTTCGGCTTCTTCAAAGCGCGAATCCCGCACGGCGAGGGTGCCGACCAGGTTGAGGCTGCGGCGCTCGAGGCTCCGGTCACCGAGCTCGCGCGCGAGTCCGGTGGCGCGCTGCGCGTAGCTGCCGGCGCGCTCGAGGTCCTCCGAGATGAAGTACGCGACGCCCGTGCAGTAGGCGGCGAGGAAGCGGTTCCTCGTGTCGCCGCTGCGGAGCAGTATCTCTTTCAGCTTCGGGATCTGATCTGCGCCGCGGTCGAGCTCGACCAGCACAGAGCAGCGGTTGCAGAAGGCGCGATCGGCGAGGTCGATCTCGCCCAGGCCGCGAGCAAGGTTCTCCGCCTCTTCGAAGAAACCGACGGCGCGATCAAATTCGCTGGCGCCAACCGCCTTCTCTCCGAGCAGCAGGAGTTCGTCGTAGCGATCTCTCATGAGCCGTTCTCTCCGCTGCGTCTGCCTCCCAGACTGCGCCGCGCCTGGCGCTCCTTGCGAAGCTTGAACTCGAGAAACTCCTGGACCTCGGCGCGTCCCTCGGGACTGAGCTCGCGCAGGAGATGGAGGATCTTCATGTCGTCACGACTCAGGGGCTGTTTCTCGACCGCTGCACTCATCTTCTGTTGGCCAAAGAAATCAGCCAGATCGAGGTCGAAGACCCCGAGGATCTTGAAAAGGTTGTCGAGGGAGACCCGGTACTCGCCCTTCTCCATCCGCGAGAGGTCGCTCTGCTGGATGCCAATCTGGCGCGCCAGCTCGGCCTGAGTCAGGCCGCGTTCCTTGCGCAGGCGACGCAGGCGGCTACCGATGGCCGCCACCTCACTCATCCCGGTCTGGCTTATCTGAGCCACGGGCTTGGTCTTCCTCCCGCCGTGTAGTACCATCCCGCAGCTGCGAGTGGGCACAATACGGCCGTTCGTAGTAAATAGTATGCCGCCGCAGCAAGGCCGTCAACCGTGTTTTGCATCACATTCGTCAGATTTCGGCAGTCAAACCGGGTGCGGGAGTATTGGCACCGTTCTTGCTGCTCGGATCGCCGAAGACAAGGAGCCGACGCCGTCGGGCAGCGAATCCGCCCATCGGCCGAGCTCGGGAGGTAATGAATGAGTTCGTACAGGATATTGGCCACTCTTCTGGTCATTTCGACGGCCGCTCTCGGCGTGCACGCGCAGGAGCAGAAGCCAATCGCCGGCGGACAGGCCGCTTCGGGACGGAAGAGCGGGGCCCAGGCCCAGCAGGGCGAGGAGAAAAAAAAGCCGCGGCGGACGTTTGAGGAGTTCGTCGCCGACTGGATGACACCGAAACCATTTCCCAAGAATCAGGTCGTCAAGATCGACGATCGTTACGCCTATCCGCACGTGGTTGCCGGCATCAAGATGGAGATCGTGCGCGAGGACGACGAGTACGTGTGGTTGCGGGGCATCTCGCCGGAGGATCCCAACTCGCCGCTCTACAAGGTCTGGGCCCAGCGGGAGGCCGAGGAGGCGCGGGCCGCCGACTGGGCGGAATTCTCCAACCAGCCTGGCGCGGTCAACTTCATGGATTTCGGCGCAGTCATGGTACCGCCGCCCGATATGGAGAGCCTCACCTTTGTGTCCGGCGGTGGGACGCTGCCAAACAAGGGCCGGTGGCAGATGGGATTTGCGGTCGCCGATATGAATGAGGACGGGCACCAGGACCTGGTATTCCCGCCGCAGCGCAAGCAGCTCCCCCCCGCTCCCTCCATTCTCCTGGGTGATGGCACGGGGAACTTCTCTTACTGGAATGAATCCAAGTGGCCGGAGGCAATGCCGTGGGACTACGGCGACGTTGTCGCCGGCGACTTCAACAACGATGGTCACCAGGATGTTGTCTTTGCGGTGCACTTCAAAAGCCAGTTCGCGTTGTTCGGCAATGGCGACGGGCGCTTCCCGAGCGGGGGGATCCTTCCGTCGCCGGATCCGCGGGTCACCTCTCGGGCGGTGACCGCGGCCGATTTCGACGGCGATGGGCGCACCGATCTTGCGTTCGTCGCCGAGATCGACTACGACGTCACCTCCAATGCGAGGTTCGAAGGCTCGCCCTCGGCGTGGGTCCTCTTCAACCGGGGTGATGACTGGGAGATCTCCAGCGAAGGTCTCCCGCAGAATCTCATCGCCGATGTCATCCGCTCTGCCGATCTCGATGGCGACGGCCGACCGGAGCTCATCATTTCTTCCAACACTCTCGGACCGAGAATGCTCGTTTATTCCTGGCGGGACGCCGAGGGCTGGGTCGCGGCCGAGCACCGCGGGCTCCTCAGCGCTTCCTATCACTACGACGTCGAGCCGACGGTGGGCGGGGTGTTCTCGACCTTCGTCCAGTTCGGAAGATTCCAGAGCACAACCCAGGCTCGCAACGGCTTGATCCACTATCCGACAAGCTTCGACGGGGAGTTCGAGACGCCGGTGCCGCTGGTGTGGGACAAGGAGCGCGGCAACGTGTTTTTCCGCCTGGCGGTGGGTGATCTCGACGGCGACGGTCATCCCGATCTTGTCGCCGGTCGCAAGAACGGTGGGCTCGAGGTCTACCTGCAATCCGAGGACGGGTCGTTCTACCGGGAGCGCGGCACCGAGCTCGACAGCGTGGGACGCGCCTTTGATATCCGCCTGGTCGATCTCGATGGCGACGGTCGCGACGACATCATCGCCGGTTGCGTCGAACAGGACGAGAGGCCGGGTGGTATCTACGTGTGGTTGAGCAGACCATCCGTGTGAATTCGGAATTCGGAATTGAGAATTGAGAATTCGAGATGTGAAATTCCCTGCGAGGGTTGACTTGCCGGGGCCCAGGTGGGATCATTTGGAGACGCCCTGTCTCGGCGAGAGCGTCTTGACACGTCTGGGCCACGGTGCTATATTTTATGCTGTGATGACATAATCTGAGGATAAGTTGCGAAAAATAAATCATTTATAGGGGGTGATGCGGGACAACGGAGGGCACCAGAAGTTCAGCCGGCCATTCGGCTGGGAGTATTTCTTGCAGATGATAGAGGAAAGGAAGGAGCTGAAATGAAGAGATTTCTGACAATTGCGGCGGTGGCGATTCTCGCCCTCGGTGCGGGTAACGCCTTTGCCGTCGAGTGTGCGCTGGACAACGTGCCGGCGTCGACTCTGCTCTTCCCGTTCGTGGCGTACGACTACGAGGCGGGAGACCAGGGCACGACCACGCTGTTCTCGATCACCAACGTTTCGAGCGAGGCGCAGATCGTTCACATCACGGTGTGGACCGACTATTCGATCGCGATCCTCGACTTCAACCTGACCCTGACCGGTTACGACGTGCAGACCATCAACATCCGCGACATCCTGACAGCAGGCATCCTGCCGAGCGATGATACCGGTGCGAATGAGTGGTGGGACGGCACTGGCCTGACCAACGCCGGCGGCTCGCCGTTCGACGATGGTCCGTTCTCGACCTTCAACGAGCTGTGGGGCGGCGCTCTGGATGCGTGGTTCGCGGCCCAAGGCTTGCCGGATCCGGAGTCCACCAACCCGCTCGACTGCGACCCGGCGGCCTGGGTTTCGTCGCCGGTCAACTACCGTGCCGAGAACAACGGCACCATCCCTGAGGTGACTCTCGGCGTCTTCGAGGGCTACCTGAACGCCAGCCAGACGGCAGTTACCGGTTACCGGAACTGCAACTGGTCAGACGACGTGGTATTCCCGAACGGCACCTGGTTCACCAACCAGGAGCCGCGCGCGACCTGGCTCTACATCACCGCCGACGTGGTAGGTGCCTGCAACAAGGACCTGCCCGACAGTGACGCGCTCAACTACTTCGGTGCCGCCAGCGGCGTGGAGATGGCGAACGTGTTGATGGGCGAGCTGCTGTATCTCGACACCGAGAACAACTTCTCCGAGGCCTTCAACGCGGTCCACCTCGAGGCCAACGAGTTCCTGAACTCGACCCCGGCCACGGACGGATCTGGCCGCCCGACTTCCTTCTACCACCGCTACCACGGTGGTCAGAGCCAATACCTGCGTGAGCCGCTGCCGACCGCGTGGGGCTTCCGCTACCTCTACTCGCCCCCGACCGGCCACGGCGGTTTCGCCGACACCTGGATCCGCGCCTGGAAGGGCAGCACCACCAACAGCACCATCGTCGACCTCGGTGATGACGAGTTCGGCGCCGGTATCGCTGGCGCTGGCCCGGCCTACCTGTACGCCAACAGCTGCCGCCCCTACACCTACTATGCGTGGGACGAGGATGAGAACGTGAACTCGGTCGGCCCCGGCTTCATTCCGCCGTGGTCCGGCGTCGAGGACCCGGATCCGATCCCGGTCCCGAACCTGTTCCCCCTGGAGACCCAGGAGGTGCCGGTGAGCGAGCTCTTCGTCGTTTCGGATGCCGACGGCAACGCCTTCGGCTGGATGATGTTCATCTGGCCATTCTCCAACGACGACGGTAATGTGACGACAGACCAATACCAGACCTGGATGGGCGTCAAGTACGCCGCGTTCGGTCAGTACACCGCCGGCCTCGAGGCCGCTGTGTTGGGCAACTGGAACTGCGACGACAACCAGTACCTGCCGCAGCTCGGCATCGGAATGTACAGCTACAGCGAGTAGACGACGATTACTCGTCAATCTACTGGAGGCGGCCTTCGGGTCGCCTCCTTTTTTTGGGGCCTCGGTCGTCGGCCGCGGCGCCGAAAAATCATGGTTGACACCGGAATACCGAACGGTTATATTTCCGCCCCCCGAAGGTGGTCGCCGCAGTCGCGCGTGACAATGGTCACGCCCCACCGGAAAAATCTTAAAGTACTGGAAAAATACGGCTCTACGAGGCTCGCTCGAGTTGACACAAAAGGTTCTCATGGGCTACTTTCTGGAGTGGAGGTGCGGATGTCTCGTACGTTGCATCGAGTAACGAAAACCACACTGAAATTTCGCGCCGCGTCGATTGTCGCGCTGGCGCTGATCGCCGTCGCGGCTGCCTCACCGGCCGCCGCCCAAAGCCATTGCGCGAGCTGGGTCGACACCCTGCTGACCTACGAGAACTACCCGCAGGTCGTGCAGTGCGTCAGCGACCCCGCCTACGACCGCGCGACCGACGTCGAGACCTTCCGTTGGAAGGGCCACGAGTACATGATCATGAACCGTGGCAACGAGCTCTCGATCTACAACATCGATAATCCGTCGAACCCGATGCTCACCGCGGAATCGGATTTCGACTTCGGCACCCGCGGCGACTCGGATTACGATCTCATCGACTTCGACGTGTGCGATGACTGCCGCTACGGCGTGTTCTCGCACAAGGTCAAGCGAACCGTGATCTTCGACCTCGGCATCGGAGGTACGCCGACCTTTCCGGCCGGCGGCTACGGCACCTACGACGGTCTGGACATCGACATCGGCGGCCAGGTCTTCTCGAAAGGCGGACAGGAATACCTCATTTCGGGAACCGGTCCCGGGTCGTGTGTGAACGGGTACGGCCTCTACACCCTAGACAGCGCCGACAATCTCGGCTTCATCGGCTGCATGGAGCTCGGCCCCGGGGCGGGGCTGAAGACCAAGGGGCTGCACGAGTACGACACCGGTGCCGCCTATTACCTCTTCGCCGGAGGTCCGGACGGATCCGTTCACGTATTCCGCGCGGATGGCGTCGGCGCGGGTCTGCAGCTCACCTACATCACCTCGCCGGCCGGGATGAAGGGGGCGCACTACGAGCTCTCGATCGATCGCAACAACGCCCTCGCCGCTTCGGCCGATCAGTGGGGCGGCGAAATCTCGTTCTGGGACATCGCCAACCCCGAAGCTCCGGTGCAAATGCCTTGGATCATCTCGTCCCAGGACAACGTGGTCTCGCTGCGGTCACCCGGGCCGGGCACCGTGCCGACGCTGATGATCCACCGAGCGGGCTATCCCGGAACCATCCGTACCTTCACGCTCGAGAGCTCGGGTCCGATGGAGTTCGAGGCCGACTATTGGACCGATCCCTCTCTGCCTCACAACGACAATCCAATTTGCGTCTTTCCCGCCGGCGGATCACTTTCCTTCGACGGCTCGGTGCTCTACCTCAGCCGCTACGCGATCCACGAGGTCTTCGACCTCTCCGAGTGCCTCGCGCCGACACCGGCGGTGGCGGACATCACGGTGACGCCCGATCCCGTCTTCCCCGGGGACACGATCGACGTGCGCGATACCTCGACAGGCCGCGTCGACCGCTGGGCGCTGTGGATCACCAAGGACGGCCTGTGGCAGACCGGCGAGACCGATCCGGCCTACGGCAATCCGCACGAGATCAATAATTTCCAGATTCCGCAGAACCTGCTCGCGAGTACCGTCTACGAGGCCCATATCCGGGTCGAGAGCGACGTTTTGGCTCCCGCCGATCCCGATTACGACACGGTCATCAACATCGACCGGACGCCGGAGGCGAGCATCTCGATCTCGCCATCGGCGGTGGTGGTGGATGAGTCGGTCACCCTGACCGCGAGCGCCGAGGGAAACCCCGTCAGTTACAGCTGGCTGATCGATCCTCCGTTCAGTCCGAACTTCAGTCGTAGCGGAGCATCGACGACGGTGACGCTGAACGAGGCCGGGGCCTGGAACTTCACCCTGACGGTCGACTATCAGCACCAAGCCTCCGGTGGCGGCAACTACCAAACCACAGACGAGATCACCGATTTCAACGTCACCTCGGTGGCGGCGGACTTCACGGTCTCACCGTCGAGCCCGCTGCACACGCAGGCCATCACTCTCAACGGGGGGGTGTCCAAGCCGGTGGGCGGCAACCTGAGCTACGAGTGGACGGTGGACGGTTACTCGGGTTGCCCGCAGGCGCAGAGCTGCGTCATCCCGGGCGAAACATTTCTGCCGGATACGTCGCACAGTGTGACCCTCAAGGTCACCAATAACGACGACGGCGTATTCGACACCGAGACCAAGTCCATGTTGGTGGGCAACGGCTCGATCGACCCGAGCATCAGCTTCTCGCCGACCAGCCCCGAGATCGGCGACAACATTCTGTTCAGGATCGAAGGTGTCGTGGGTGACATCGACCAGGCACGCTGGACCATGGGCGGGACCGGTTGCGACGGCGTGTCGTCGACCCAGACCTGCAACCCGACGCTGTACGATGAATGCAAGGCGCTCGCCTTCGAGTACGCTTCGGGCGGCAACAAGACCGTCACCCTCGCAGTCGATATCGGAAACAACACCTTCACCGCCGATCCGGTGACTGTGGCGGTGGCTTCGAGCGGAAGCTGCGGCGGCGGTCCGCCCCCCACCTGTTCCTATACCCTCAATCCGACCCAGGCCGGCTTCGGGCCGAAGGGCGGTGAGTCAGCCTTCACGGTCCTGACCACCTCCGGCTGCTCGTGGACGGCGCTGACCACATTCCCCTGGATCACCGTCACATCGCCCAAGACGAGCGTCAGCGGCTCCGGCACCGTACGATACAAGGTCGATGCCAACGAGGGGACCATTCGCTCGGGCAACATCATCGCCGGCGGCAAGAGCTTCATCGTCAACCAGGAGGCGCCGTGGAGGGCCGCCAACTTCACCATGTCGAATCCGCGGCCGGAGATCGGTGAGGTCTTGACCCTCACGGTCGATCCGGCCCTCGAGGTCGAGACCTGGAATTTCGGTGAGGACGACTGCAAGGACAACGGCTCATTCGTCAACTGCACCCTCCTGCCACGGGGCGCCTGCAACACCATGCAGTGGACCTATCCGACCGCCGGCGAGAAGGCGATCACGATGGTGTTGACCGACGGCCGGACCCAGACCAAGGGACCGACCGTCCAGAACAAAGGCGAGTGCTGCCTCGCCGACGGCCGTCCTGAAGCGAGTTTCACGACATCGGCCGACGAGATCTTCGCCGGTCAGCGCGTTGACTTCAGTGACACCTCGACGAAGGCATTCCCGTCGAAGGCTTTAGGTATTTCGGTGACTCCTCCGGCGCCGGAAATCGGCGAAAACATCGCCTTCACCCTGACCGGCGTCGTCGGCACTATCGCGAAGGCTACCTGGGACTTCGGAGAGACCGGTTGCGACGGCGCCTCTGCGACCTACGTATGTGAACCCAGCATGTGGGACGAGTGCAAGGCCGCCAGCTTCTCCTTCGCCTCCGGCGGCGAGAAGTCTGTCAGCGTTTCCCTCGAGCTGGAGGGCGGCGGTACGGACGCAGCCGGTCCGATCACGGTGGATGTCGCCTTCAGTGGCTCGTGCGACAGTGGCGGTGGCGGTTGTAGTTACACGCTGAGCCCGACCAGGGAGACCTTCACTCCCTCGGGTGGGAGCGGTGAGTTTTCGGTCGTCACGACGACCGGGTGCGACTGGACCGCGACCACGCCGTCAACCTGGGTCACTCTCGATTCGGGAGAGGGCTCGGGTTCGGGAACCGTCTATTACACGGTTGACGTCAACCCCGG
>JAJDNM010000029.1 GCA_022340665.1 Acidobacteriota bacterium
CTGGGTTTCCGATTCTCCGGGCGCGGAGGCGTACTCGACGGTACGTCGAGCACCCGGAGATGAGAAAGCACAGCTGGGTGCGGCGGATCGCCGGCCGCAGTAGACAGCCGGTGAGATATGCAGGCTATCACAGGGGCGCCCGCGCGCAGCGCCGGGCCGCGTTCTACAAGAGCCGTGCGATTCCGCGTCGGGCGCTGCCGGAGAGGTTTCACAAAAATTCGCGCTAGGGAACTGAACTTGACCAGGGCGACAGATTTCCTGTCTCGAATCGGTCGCTGAACACAACTGGCCGAAATAACCGCGCTCTTACTTCGAAGTCAGTTTGTGTCCCTTGGTCGTCATCGTCCGCGTATGCCACCATGCACGCCCCGGACGCGGCGCAGTCGAGGGCGGGCGACGTTTGATTGTGCGCCTCATTGCTCACGATCAGTGGTCCCGCCGAAACGACGTCGGCATCTGGACCTACCACCGCTCCTTCCACGTCATCGAAAGTCGGCAAATCGGCGGCCCAGGCCAAAACGAAATTTCCGTAGAGGCCTGAGCTGGCGCCCACCGTGTCTCCCCAGCTCCACGCACTCATACTGTCGCTGACCAGGAACCCGTCTGCCGGACCCAGTGGCTCACCGGCAGGGTTCACTCGCCGAGCCCGCACAGACGTGAAGGAGGACTTCTCTTGCCACGCCACGAGATACCCGCCCGGGCCGGCAGCGACCCCCAAAGGAAAGGAGATGACAAGTCCCGGAAGTCCTGGATCGAAGCGGATCACAATCTCCGGCGCCACGCTCACCCCGGCCAGATTGGCCGACGCAACCTTGGCGTAAATACCTTTCTGATCGAGGGTATAGGCGATCAAGAAACTGTTCGTCTCGGCGAAGTAGGCGACATGGGGGTAATGACGGTCGACGGATCCGGTGGCGATGTTGGCCCAGCTCAGGAACGCCCCGTCCGAGGCTCGAATACGCTGCGCTGCGACATCCTCCAGCCCACCCCCCCAATGATTGTGATAGACCACGAGGTACTCGTCATCGAACTGGTTGTACGCCACATCGGGCGCCCTCTGATGATCGGCGTCCGCGACCACCGAAAAAATCGGACCCATCGAGCTGCCGTTCCAGAACACGGTTCGGGCCAGGACGTCGTCTTTGGTGCCGGTGTCCTGCTGTCTGGTCCAGACCACCAGGTACTCGTCTTGAGTTGGGCAATAAGATGCTTGTGCGTCAATGTGTTTCTCGCCCGCGCCCGCGACCACCGCGAACCAGGACAAAACCGTGCCATCGCTGGCCACCCGGCGGGCGTAAATATCGCTCGAAACGGCCCGGATGTTATGAAATAGAATCAGGTACTCATCGTGCTGCGGGTTGTAAACAACATCGGTGACCCGGTTGTACACATCGTCGTCCCACACGGCGATAGGATCGCTCACGACATCGAGGGCGGCCGCACTGCCGCCGAAGACCACGAGTACAATACTGAGCATCGGCCAAACAGTACGAGTCATGACCCCTCCTCAAATTGGTCAGGATCCACCATTTCTGTCTCAGGCTAAATTCTGAACAGACTCTACCAAGAACAGGGCCTCATTGAAAGTTCAGTATTTTCGCCATGTGCTTTTCGCTAATCGAACAGGGTTGTTGAAAAGTCACATGGAATCGGTGTCAAATCGGTGTCAGGAGAAACTTTCTTGACTTTCTTCATGGGCGCTGGCGTTTCCTAATCCTCCTCCTCGTGCCATTCTTCTTCTCTTCCGCCCGCCTTTCGGGACTCCGAATGCAACCCGTCGCCGCTTCGCACAGAGCAGAGTCGCAATTCAGTCCCCATACCCATGAAGGTGGGCCGTTGCCGACGCGGCGAATGGTGAGATTCAGGGGACCGTGTTCGACCACTTTGTGGTTTCACCTGTTTCGAACCCATCAGCGAAGATCGACGGATCGGCGCCGTTGACATACAGGGCGCCTGTACCTGCCGGATCGAGCCAGTCCGACAGTCGCGTTTCGGAAGAACCCTCGCCCGTCCATTGGCTATGGAGCCGCGCGAACCAATCGGGGAGATCGTTGCCACACGCCGCGTAGCCGCCGCTCAGGTCGCCGATGCACAGGCCTGAGGATTCATCGAGAAGGCACGCGCCCGACGAACCTCCCTCGGTAGTGCCCACGTCCCAGTCGTGGATTCTCCAGAACCGCCCGTTTCCCGGCGAGGTCGATCCGCCGACGGTCGTAATCGCCGGTGGGTCATTGTCGAAGCTGATGGATTTCTGATCACCCGAGGGGTGGTGGATCGTGACGGTGCTGTCGGGGATCTGACCGCTCCTGTCCCAGCCAATGTAGAAAACGTTGAAGGCGTCGTCGGGGACATGGTCCAGCATGAGCAACGCGAAATCGAATTGAAAATCGGTGTCGGAGTTAAAGGAGTGAGCGATCAGGGTGGCGCCGCTCTGGTTCTGACTGAGGCTGCCCCCGGACCATTCCTCGCACGCTGCAGTCTGGTAATTCCAGTACGCCACGACCGTCGCCGCGGCGGTGCCCGTCTGGACGCAGTGCCCGGCAGAATACAGGTAGGGCGTTTTTTCCTCGGAGGTGTTGTTGATCAGCTGCCCTGTGCAGAGGTACGAGGCCATTCCTTCGGAAAAGGTGTAGCGTGCGACCGACCGGATCTGGTCTGCAAAAAGGTCGCCCTCGGGGCAGACGACATTGACGTTGCAGCTGCCGCGCTTGGCCGAAAAGGCACCTCCCCGGCGCTCCCCGAACCCCCGGTAACCGTGGTTGACCGAACTGATTCGGAGACCGATCGGGGCATCTGCCGGGGCATGGAGCTCGGCCACCAACTCGTCACCCAACACCACTGCCGTCGACAGCCCGCCGAGGGCGTTGCGGTTTGCTGCCGTATACGGCCCCTGGATCCCCGATCCATCCGGAGCGTGGACCCAGAAGGCGGTGCCCGCCGGAAGATCGAACTGCTCCATGCCGAGGCTGATGTTGAGGGCCCCGGGCGAAGAGACGCGGAGCCGCCACAGCCTCGATCCGTCGTCAAGGGTTTCCCAGGTACCGCTGTTGTCCGGCGAAAAGTCGACGAGGATATTCTTCGCGAAGCGCGGAGCGACCGGCACGCCCAAATTCTCGCGCTCGACGTCCTCGGCCCGCAGAGCTTCGACATCCACCCAGGGCATCTTCCAGTGCTCGATGGTGTCAATGGACCGAACTCCAGGCAGCGCGCTCCTTGGAAGGAAACGCTCGTCGGCCGAGAAGAGAGCCGCAGGACCCATGAACACCATCACGGTCGCGATCAGGGATGGCGAACGGAAACGGAACGGAGCGCCAGATTTCATGTGTGTCCCCTCGATCAATTCGACGGCAAATGTCGGCCGGCGTCTCGTCCCGCTGGGGATGCCGTAACCCTCGGGTTGGGCTCCAGATCCCCCGGCGATGAGGACCACCCGATCGCTCTGATGCAGATAGCAATCGATTGTTCGACCTCCGATTTGGCCGGGTGGAACACAGTACACATCTCTATCGAAGTTCCATCACGACCTGAGCAGGAAACAGGATGTGCACGAAAATTTTGCCTTCCCTTGATTCTACCCAAGGTAGTTGGTTCCCAGGCTGCGGTTTGTCCACAGACGAATCCGGTGACCTGATTCGGCTTCGGTGAGTCAGAAATCGTTATCGGCACACTCAGCCACACGTGGATCGCTTAAACCTCTTAAGTACAGTGCTTTAGAAACTTAGAAAGTCAGCAGGCGCGATCCCCATCTGCCTGATTCCCAAGTTTCCAAAGCCCGGCACCCATACGAATTCGAATCGGGGGTCAGGTCAAGTCGTCGCGATCCTCGAGCATCCGCTCGAGGGGCGGGACGAGGCTCCTTGCGAGCCGTAGCTGGCCCTCGGCCGTGGGGTGGAGGCCGTCCGGCTGCAGGAGATCGAGGTCGAGCCCCACCTCGCGCATGAAACCGGGCACGAGGGTCGCGCCCTCTTCGAGCGCAACACGCTCGTAGATGGACGCGAATTCCCGACTGTAGTCGGGCCCATAGTTGGTGGGCAGATCCATGCCGAGCAGCAGTACTCGCGCACCACGCTCGCCGGCGCCCCGCACGATCTGTCGGAGATTGGCCTCGATGTTCTCGAGCGGTTGGCCGCGCAGGGCGTCGTTGCCCCCCAGCTCGACAACCAGGATCTCGGGCGTCTGTTGGAGGACCCACTCGAGCCGGTTGACACCACCGGCGGTGGTATCGCCGGAGACGCTGGCGTTGAGCACCTGCACGTCGTGGCCCCGCTCGCGCAGCAGCCGTTGCACAACCGCCGGAAACGCTTCGATTTCCGGCAGGCCGTAGCCGGCACCGAGGCTATCACCGAGCACCGCGATGGTCGTTGCCGAGGTCGGCGTCGGCGCCGCTGCAGTGGGCGTGGCCGTCGCGGGCCGCCTGTCGGACGGCGGGGCGGAGCAGCCGACGGCGGCGACCAAGCCAATTGCCGCCGCCACCCGAGCGGCGTGAAAACGTGAAATGATCATCATCATCGTGAGATTGTAACTGTCTAACGAAGGGGGACCTTCCGTGCATGATCAACCGGCTTCAAATAACGTGCTCGAGCTCCGCGGAGTCGGGCGCCGGCTGCCCTCGGGCGGCAGAATGCTCGATATCCTCGAGTCCATCGATCTGGAGGTGGGCGGAGGCGAGTTCCTCGCCATCCTCGGTCCGTCGGGAAGCGGCAAATCGACTCTGCTGGCCCTGATGGCCGGGCTTGACCGCCCGAGCACCGGCGAAGTGTGGCTGAAGGGAGAGCGCATCGACCATCTGTCCGAGGATCGTCTCGCCATCCTTCGCCGGCACTCGGTCGGCTTCGTCTTCCAATCCTTCCAGCTGTTGAGCAATTTCACCGCGCGCGAGAACGTCATGCTGCCGATGGAGCTGCTGGCCCGGACCGACGCCCGCAGCCGCGCCGAAGATCTGTTGGCCGCGGTCGGGCTCGGTGAACGCGGCCACCACTATCCCTCCCAGCTTTCGGGTGGCGAACAGCAGCGGGTCGCCTTGGCCAGGGCCTTCGCGCCGCAGCCGACCCTCCTGCTGGCCGACGAGCCGACCGGCAACCTCGACGGCGCTACCGGCCGGATAGTGCTCGACCTGCTGGTGTCGCTGCGCGCCGAAGAAGGGGCGACGCTGGTACTGGTGACCCATGATCCGGCGGTGGCCTCGCTGGCCGACCGGCGCATTCACCTGCACGACGGACGCATCGCGCACGAGGAACGGACATGAAGCTCACGACCTGGCTGGTCGTCGCCCTGCGCGAGTTCAAGGGCTCAGCCGGGCGGCTGCTGTTCTTTGCCGCCTGCTTGTCGGTCGGCGTCGCGGCGGTGGTCGCCGTGGCCGGCCTCTCCCGGGCCCTCGACGACGGCATCCAGGGGCAGGCGAAGCAACTGCTTGCGGCTGATCTGGCCATCTCGAGCCGCCGCCCGATCCCGGACGAAATGGTCGCCGCGGTCGGCGCCATGGCCAATGCCCGTTGGACCGAGGTGAGCGAGCTTCCGAGCGTGGTGTCGGTGCCAGGCGGTGGCGACGTTCCGGGGTCGTCGCTGCTCTGCGAGCTCAAGGCGGTGGGCGCCGACTACCCCTTTTACGGCGAACTGGTTATTGACCCGCCAGGCCCGATCACCGCCCTCCTGAACCCGCAGAGGGTGCTGGTCGATCCCGAGCTGCTCACCCGCCTCGGCATTGGAGTCGGCGATCACCTGCGCATCGGAGACGCGATATTCGAGATCGCCGGCACGGTCATCAGCGAGCCGGACCGGCTTGGGGTCTCCTTCGCGATCGGACCGCGGGTGCTGATGTCCGCCGAGGGTCTGGTGCGGAGCGCCCTGGCCGGTGTCGGCAGCCGCGTCGAGTACCGCCTGTTGGTGAAGCTCGATCCCGGTGTGAGCCAGGAGGAGGTGTCGGCGGCCGCGGCCGCTCTACGCAGTGCGAGCGAGGACTCTGCCTTCATCCGCATCGAAACCTACATCGAGGCCCAGCCGAACCTGCGGCGGGGGCTCGACCGGGTCGAACGCTTCCTCGGGCTGGTGGCGTTGGTGTCACTGCTGGTCGGTGGCATCGGAGTGGCGCAGGCGGTGCGCGCCTGGCTCGCCGGCCGACTCGATGCCATCGCCGTGCTGCGAGCGATCGGGATGCGGCCACGTGAGGTTTTCGGACTCTTTCTCGGCCAGACGGCCGCTCTCGCTCTCGCCGGGAGCGTGGCCGGTGCGCTGATCGGGGCCCTGGTGGCGAAGGCAGTGCCGGGATTTCTGACCGAGTTGCTGCCGGTGGCGGTAGACGTCGGGTGGCAGCCGGAGGCCATGATCCGCGGGATTGCTCTCGGCGTTGCAGTGGCGGTGCTCTTCGCTCTGCGTCCAATGATCGACGTCCTGCGCGTGCCGCCGGCACGGGTGCTGCGCAGCGATGCGGATCCGCTGCCGGTGAGTCGGCTGGCGGCGGTTGGTCTGATGGCCGTGCTCGCGGTCGGCATCGCCGCCGCCGCCACCGTCCAGTCGGGATCGATCGGGCGCGGACTTCAGTTCGCGCTCGGGATGATCGTGGCCACCGGCCTGCTCGCGCTCGGTGCGTGGTTGGTTATGCGTGCGGTGGGGAGCGTGCCTCGCGATCTTGGTGCGGTTTTTCTGCGCCACGGGCTGGCGGCGCTCGCACGGCCGGGGTCGGGCACCCTGGGCGCGGTGGTGGCGCTGGGCCTCGGGGTGCTGACCGTGCTCGGCATGTACCTCATCCAGGGCCGCCTCACCGCCCAGCTCGACGCCGAGCTTCCGGACGAGGCACCGACCGCTTTCCTGATCGACATTCAGCCCGAGCAGTGGTCCGGAGTGCGCTCCATTCTGCAGGAATCCGGCGCTGAAGACCTCCAATCCGTGGAGGTGGTGATGGCTCGCATTCAGGCCATCAACGGCGTGCCGGTCTCAGAGCTGGTAGACACGGCTGACGAGGGCTCGCGCGACCGTCGCTGGGTGCTGACCCGCGAGCAGAGGCTCACGTCGATGGAAACGTTGCCCGAGGACAACGTCATTCTCGACGGCGCACTGTGGTCGATGCCTGGACGGCCAGAGGTCAGTGTGGAGCGCGACTATGCGGAGGACCTCGGCGTCGGGGTCGGCGACACCGTGGTGCTCAACGTGCAGGGGGTGCCGCTGGAGCTGGTGGTGAGCAGCCTACGGTCGGTGGATTGGGGGCGTTTCTCGATCAACTTCTTCCTGGTGGTGGAGCCGGGGGTTCTCGATCGCGCACCAGGGTTTCGCATCGCCTCGGCGCGGCTGCCGGCGGAGGTGGAGGCATCGACCCAGGACCAACTGGCAGCCGCTTTCCCCAATGTCACCATGCTGCGCTTGCGTGAGGTCCTGCAGAGAGTGGTTGGCATTCTCCGACAGCTCGGCTTCGGCGTCCGCTTCATCGGCGCGTTCACGGTCCTCGCCGGGATCGCAATCCTCGGGGGATCGGTGGCGGCCGGGGCGGTGCGCCGAGGCCGCCAGGTGGCCCTGTACAAGACACTTGGGATGAGGCGGGCGGAAGTGGTGACGGTCTTCGCCGTCGAGTACGCCCTCATCGGTCTAGTGGCGGGAGTCATCGGAACGGTTGGCGGCGTCTTTCTGGCGTGGTTGGTGACCCGTTTCGGTTTCGAAATCTCGTGGGCGTGGTCACCGGCGGCGTTGCTGGCGTCGGTTGGCCTGACTGTCGCCCTCAGCGTGGCTGCGGGCCTGGCGGCCAGCGCGCGCTCGCTCTCGGCGCGACCGTTGGCGGTGCTGCGCCGGGCCGAATGAAATGGAGGTGAGCGGACAATGGAAATCCATATGTGGTCCATCGTGGTGGCATGGCTGGTGGTCTATTTCACCAAGCTGCCGGTGGCGGTCGCGATGCAGCGCGCCGGGGGGTATGACAATCGCCTTCCGAGGGCGCAGCAGGCTCGGCTCGAAGGCTGGGGGGCGCGTTCGGTGGCGGCGCACAAGAATGGCTTCGAGAGCTTCGCGCCCTTCGCAGCGGCCGTGCTGGTTGCTCATCTCGGCGGTGGCCCGGCGCGAATGATCGATCTTCTGGCCATCGTGTTCGTCATCGCGCGGGTCGGCTACGTGATTTGCTACCTCGCTGATTGGGCGTCGCTCCGCTCGGCGGTGTGGAGCGTCGGCTTCCTGGTGACCTTTGCGCTCTTCCTCGCGCCGTTGTTCGGTTAGCCGGGACCTGTCGAGGATTCTCCGCGCAGGCGGGCAACCCGCCACACCGCGATCACACAATGGGAGCGCGGGCTAGAACGGCTTGTAAACCGCGAGCCAGGCGGCGATTCCACCGAGCACGGGAAACGCTAGAAAGAGCCATGGCGCGAGCTCAGGCTTTCGTCGCAGCGGCAGCACGGCCATCACCAGTACCAGCCAGATGCCGAGCTTGATCCAGATCCAAAGCGGAAAACCACCGAACATCTCGAGCCGCGCCAACAGCCCGAAACCGGCGGTCAGGATGACCGCGACCGCTACCCCGTGAATGATCGCGGCATATTTACGCAACCGACGGTCGGTGCTGCCGCCGATGGCCGCCAGAGCGCCAAGCGAAACAAACAGCAGAACAATTCCGAAAATATGCAGGACTCGATAGAACTCGTAACTCATCCGTGCCTCCCTGTGGGTCAACCTCGGCCAGGCTCTGAGGTTTCCATCTGCCGGTACCCAGCGCGCTCTCCTTACCTTCATTGACGCCGACTGCGGTCAGATCGAGTTCAGGTCTTCGGGTCAGGCGTCCCCCGGACCTCCGCCGCGTGCGAACGCTGTCGGCGGCCTATGCGGAGCACGAAAAAGCTCCCGACAAGGCCGAGGGCGATGATCAAACTGCCCAGGACCGGGCGCGTATCGGCACCGAGGTTGACGCTCACAACGCTCGCGGCGATGGCGATCCACATGATCACCAGCGTTGTCACCACCGCCGAGCGAGGCATGGCCGCGCCATTGTCCAGATAGCCGAGAAACGGTCGGAAGAGCGGCACTCGAATCAACCGCTCCTCGAGCCAGGGGCAGCTGCGGGCGAAGCACCAGGACGCGCCGAGGAGGAAGACGGTCGTGGGCAGGCCGGGCAGGAAGACGCCGACACCACCGACGCCCACCATCACGATGCCGAGACCGGCCAGCAGCCAGCGCTGCAGGCGGCGGTCTTGGGAGCGAGTGTCTTCAGGAATCTCCATGGCTGCGTCAGTCGATCTCCGATTACAGAGATGTGCTGTCGAGGGGTTATCATTCCCTCCCTCGTACACCGGAAGGTCCGCTTCGAGTCGAGGATTCGTACGCGATTCCCACATGGCATTTCTCCCATCGTTGAGAGATTCAGCCTCTTTTTCAGCCTCGTTGTGACGTGTGCCGTACCACAAATCGGAATCGAAATCGGTGCCAATTCGCTGCCAGTCTTCGGGTATCATGGCCGGAAGAACCCCTATCGTCACCGTCGGGAGGCCTCTCATGTGGCCGAGATGCGTGGTCGTTTCTGTCCTGTTCGTCACCAGCCTGGTGGCGCCGTTATCAGCCCGAGCTGAAACCGCGCTCACAGTAGTCTCCGGTACAGGAAGCGGGTTCGAACTCAAGAGCTCTGTGACGGTCGACGGCGGAGAGAACGGCGACGACCAAGCGCGTGGCATCTCCGTCGCCGCCGACGGGACCGTCTACGCCACCGGCTACGTCACCGTCACCGGTCAGGGCCGGAATATCTGGCTCGGCAAGTACAGTGCGGACCTCGTGTACCAAGACAGCGTCAGGTTGAACGGAGCGGCGAACGGTGACGACGAGGGTTACACGATGGCATTCGACCCGAGCGGCAATGTGTACCTCGTTGGCTATATGACCACGACCGGTCAAGGGCATGACATCTGGCTCGGCAAGTTCGATTCAGACCTGGGTCTGGTCGATTCGATCATTGTCACGGGCCCGAGTGGCGACGACGACGACGGCTACGGCATCCTGTACGACAGTGTGAGTGGCAACCTCTACCTGGGCGGGACGGTGAGAGAGTCAGGTCAGGGCGCCAACATCTGGCTCGCCATTTACGACACCGATCTCGACCTGGTCAAGGAGATCACGATGGACGGGCCTGTCAGCGATACCGACAAGGCCCGGTTCCTTACCTTCGATGACACTCGACATCTCTTCGTGAGCGGTTCGATGACCGACGATCTGAGCCGCGATTACGCCATCTGGCTCGGTAAATTCGACGATGACCTGACCTTTGTCGACGAGGTCACAGTCGACGGACCGACGACCGATGAGGACAAGGGCTACGGCCTCGTGTTCGATGGAACGGACACGATCTTCCTCACCGGCACGATGATCGAGACCGACGAGAGCTACAACATCTGGATGGCGAAGCTCGACACCGACCTGACCATCCTCGACCAGCTCACGATCAACGGTCCAGCCGACGGCGAGGACGTCGCTTATGTGATGGAGCTGGGCCCGTCCGGACGCCTCTATCAGACCGGCACCTACACCGAGACCACCGGCGGCACGAATATCTGGCTCGCCCGCTTCGGCCCCTCGATCAACCTCGAGGCCTGGGTGACGCTCGACGGACCGGCCGGAGGATACGACACGGGCATTGGAGTGGCGGTGGGCAACAACAACGACCTGTACGTGTCGGCCATCATCAGCGACCCGGTGGAAGACTTCAACATGTGGTTCGGTCGCTTCGACATATCGACGATTTTCGTCGACGATTTCGAGTCGGGCTCGACCGGGGATTGGTCCAGCACCAACCCATAGGCGTGCATCGGGTGCAGCGTACGCAGTACTCCACCGATGCCGATCCTTCATATCTCGGATAGCCCAACATCCTTCCACACCATGTTGTATTCGCTCAGTGAGCCCGGTCTTCTCACCAGGCTCAACGCCGGCAGGCATGTGTTGAGAAAAACGGTTGACGCGAGTGACACGGGTCACTGGCAGATGCGATGGAGTCGCATTATCTTTTCTGGTTACCGGCCTTGCCGATCCATCCACCGCGACGGCCGCTCGGGCGGCCCGCGCTCAACCAGCGGGAGGTCACCATGCCAGACAGAAACGACACCTGGGCCGTCATCCTCGCCGGAGGCAACGGCAGCCGGCTGAGCCCACTGACCACGGACGAGAACGGGGTGGTGGTCCCGAAGCAGTTCTGCTCGTTCGGGGGCGGCCAATCGCTGCTCCAAGAGACGATCGAAAGGACCACCAACCACGTTGCGCAGGACCGGGTGATCGTGGTGGTGGCAGAAGAGCACCAGCAATGGTGGGAGCCACAGCTGATTGCCTTGAAGGACGAAAACGTGGTCGTTCAGCCGTGCGACCGGGGCACCGCGTGCGGTGTTTTGCTGCCGTTGATGCAGATCGACAGGCGGAATCCCGAGGCGACGGTCGTCGTGACACCGTCCGACCAGCATTTCGATGAGGAGAAAACCTTCCATCTCTCTCTGATGGAGGCGTTGTCCTACGTGAGGGAACGGCCCCGGTTGCTCGTTCTTCTCGGCATGGAGCCCGATGCTCCGGTCACCGACTATGGATGGATCACACCCGCGGAAGGTGGCGGCGAAGCCGTTCGACTGGTCACCTCGTTCGTAGAAAAGCCTGACGAACGCTCTGCCAAGGAACTCCTGCGAAACGGCGCCCTGTGGAGTAGCTTCACCTTCGTTTCCTCGGTCGAGTTCCTGCTATCGAGGTTCCGCCTGACCGTGCCGTGGCTGGTCGACCGCTTCGAGCCTGTCCTCGAGTACGGGTTTCGGGAAACCCGCAGCCAACTTCTGCCCGAGCTGTACGAAGAGATTCCGGCGGCGGATTTTTCCCGCAGTATCCTGCAGAAGTGCGACGACAGGGTCCACGTCCTGGCGGTCCCCCCCTGTGGGTGGACCGACCTCGGCACACCGGAACGCGTCGCCGCCTGTGTGGAAAAGAGGGAGCCCTGCTCGATGAACGAGGACGACTGCGAGGTCGGCGTGCGTCCACCGCTGGATCTCACACAGGCGGTTGCGAGTACCGGCACACGTGATCGCGAGTCCGCGGTACTCTCCTGACTCGAACCCTGTCCTCCCCCTGAGCGTGCCGCATCCTCGCGTACACGATCGAACATTCGACGTCGAGGTGGAAGCCGAAGCGACCAATTTGTGTTGCGGTTTCCATGAGCTCTTCGGTCGTTCAGGAATCGGGCCTCGCCGCGTCGTTCGCCGCGCGTGAAGCGATGGCGTTGTCGAGTGCGCCGACCCAAGAATTCTGGGAAAAGGTCCAGGAAGGGCTGGAGTGGGTCACGGCGATCTGGACCTACGAGCTGACGACCATCGACGGACGGTCCCTGACGATCGGGAAAGTGACGATCGCCCTCCTGGTGCTGGTGATCGGCATACCGATCGCCAGGGTCGTCATTCGCAAGATCTCGCAGCGATTGTTCACCCGCATTGGCCTCGGGACGGCTTCTTCCGCAGCCTTTCAATCTCTTTTCTTCTATGTGGTGGTGGCGATCCTGACCGTGTTCGCGCTGTGGGTTTCGGAGATCCCGCTCACCGTTTTCACCCTGGCCGGCGGAGCGATCGCAATCGGAGTTGGCTTCGGCAGTCAGAGGATCGTGAACAACTTCGTCAGCGGTCTCATTTTGCTGGTCGAGCGGCCGATCAAAGTAGGCGATCTGATCGAGGTCGGGGACACGCTCGGAGAGGTGGAGAACATTGGCGCGCGCAGCGCCAGGATTAAAAGCTTCGACAACTTCCACATCATCGTTCCCAACTCGGCATTCCTCGAGCAAAACGTCATCAACTGGACCCATATGGACAACATGGTGCGGATCAGCCTACGGGTCGGTGTCGCCTACGGATCGCCGACCCGCCAGGTCGAGAAGCTGATCCAGCAAGCAGTCCGGGAGCTCGATGAGGTCATCATTCCACCGGAGCCTGTCGTCATCTTCGAGGATTTCGGCGACAGCGCTCTGATTTTCGAAGCCCTGTTCTGGATCCTGATGAAACGTCCGATGGATCGCCGGCGCGCGCTTTCGATTGTACGGTTCCGGATCGACGAGCTGTTTCGCGAGAACGGAATCGTCATCGCCTTCCCTCAGCGGGACGTCCACCTAGACAACCTGAATCCGCTGGAGATTCGCCTGACGAAAGGTGTTTCCGAGGGTGGTCGCAACACCGAAACCGCACCCACACAGAACGAGGACGGCGGCAGGAGCCGCAAGAAACTGCAAGGGTGACGGGCGCCGATCTCTGAGTTCGACTCTTTCCGATTCCGGCGCCAGGCACGATTCCGACTCGGTCGCGACGGTGAGCAGCGGTTGGATGGCTTCCGCTCACTCCCGCTTTTCACAGTCGGCAACGGTTGACCGCCGACGGCGGTGGCAACCCGCCTTTCGCACCCGTGACCGAATTTGCCCGGCGGGTCGTGCGGCAGGCGGCGATGCCTTCGCGCCTCACAACCGGCCGCGACGTCCGACCACGTGGTATAAAGATCTTTCGGTCGAGACCGTGAAGGGACCAGAGGGATCGGAGACCGTCATGATTTCAATTCCACGTCGAGCCGCCGGAGTTTTGGTAGCGTTGGCGATTGCCGCGGTCATCGCGGCACCGAAGCTGCTGGATCTTCGCCGCACCTCCTCCACACCCGGCGAGGTCTCGACCACCGACGCGGCCCTGCGTGTCAGGGCCTACAGAGTGGAACCGACCGAGCTCACCGAGCGGCTCTCGACGACCGGAACCGTGCGCGCCAACGAGGAGGTCGAGATCGTCAGCGAGATCTCGGGCAAGGTCTCGAGCATCCAGTTCGAGGAGGGGTCTCGGGTCGCGGAAGGTCAGCTGCTGCTGAAGATCGACGATTCAGAGCTGCTCGCCGAACGCCAGCGGGCGCTGTACCGGGTCGAGCTGGCGGAACGCGACGAAGCCAGGCAGAAGCAGCTGCTCGACGACGGGGTCATCTCGAGGGAATCCTACGATGTGGCCCTCGGCGAGCTGAATGTCCTGCGGGCCGAGCTCCAGCTCATCGAGGCCCAGCTTCTCAAGACGGAGATCCGTGCTCCGTTCAACGGCATCATCGGTCTGAGATGGGTCAGCCCGGGTAGTTTCCTCTCCCCGCAGACCCGCATCGCTTCGCTCAAGGACCTGGATCCCGTCAAGCTCGACTTCACCGTGCCCGAGAAGTACTCCGCGCTGATGAAGGTGGGTGACGGGATTTCGTTTGCTGTCGAGGGCTCCAACCGTACGTTTCAAGGAACGATTTACGCGGTCGAGCCGGGTATCGACGCCTCGACCCGATCGCTTCGGGTGCGTGCGCGATGTCCCAACAGCGACGGCACGCTGGTCCCGGGTGCATTCGCCAACGTCGACCTGGTGCTGCGCTCGGTCGCGGATGCTTTGACGGTGCCATCGATCGCGGTCATACCCGAGCTCGGCGGCAAGAAGGTCTTCGTTTACGAGGATGGGTTGGCCCAGCCGCGGTCCATCGAGACGGGTATACGCTCGCACGACGAGGTTCAGGTAACCAGCGGCCTGGTCGAGGGAGACATCGTGATCACGACCGGCCTCCTGCAGCTGCAACCCGGAGCCGAGGTCGAGATCGACGAGGTCGAGACCGAAACCGGTTCGTCACCATGACGCTCTACACCCTCAGCATCCGCCGCCCGGTGCTGGCAATCGTGATGTCGATCACGATCGTTCTCTTCGGATTGCTCGGCTTCTCCTTCCTCGGTGTACGCGAGTATCCGTCCCTCGATCCACCGAATATATCGGTCTCCACCTCGTACCGCGGTGCTTCGGCCGACGTCATCGAGAGCCAGATCACCGAGCCGATCGAAGCGGCCGTCAACGGAGTGGACGGCATCCGCACCCTGACCTCGACCAGCCGAGACGGACGCAGCACGGTTCAGGCTGAGTTCGATCTGGGGATCGACCTCGAAAGAGCCGCCAACGACGTCCGCGACCAGGTGTCGCGCGCCGCGCGGGATCTGCCGCCCGACGCCGAGCCCCCGATCGTTCGCAAGGCGGATGCAGATGCGCGCCCGATCGCCGGCGTCAGCGTGCAAAGCGATCAACGCAACCTGCTCGAGCTCGGGCGCATCGCTCAGGACGCCTTCGTCGAACGTTTGCAGACGATCCCCAACGTCGCGAGCGTCGACGTCTGGGGCGAGAAGACCTACGCCATGCGGTTGTGGCTCGATCCCAACAAGCTCGCCGCGTATCGCCTGTCGCCGATCGACGTGCGCAACGCGGTGGCGCGCGAAAACGTCGAGCTGCCCTCCGGCCGTATCGAAGGGGTCGAGGTCGAGCTTCCGGTGCGGACCATGAGCCGCCTCGACACGCCCGAGGCCTTCAACGATCTCATCCTCAAGAGCGAGGGCGACCGCATCGTGCGCCTGCGGGACGTCGGCCACGCCGAGCTCGGCCCGCGCAACGAACGGACCGTGTTGAAGCGGGATGGCATCCCGATGGTCATCGTCGTCGTCCGCCCGCAGCCTGGCGCCAACTACGTCGCGATTGCTGACGAGTTCAAGCGGCGGGTCGAGATTATTCAAAAATCACTGCCTTCGGATATCGAGGTCTCGTGGGCATTCGATGCCAGCCGCTACATCCGAAAGTCGGTGGCAGAGGTCCAGCAGACCATTTTCATCGCATTCGGCCTGGTGATGCTCGTAATTTTCTTCTTTCTCCGTGATTGGCGGACAACCCTGATACCGGTTGTCGTCATCCCGGTGTCGTTGATCGGGTCGTTCTTCGTCATGTACGTGGCCGGGTTTTCACTCAACGTGCTGACTCTCCTGGCGATGGTGCTGGCGATAGGTCTGGTGGTGGACGACGCGATCGTCGTTGTGGAGGTCATTTACGCCAAGATCGAGGCCGGCCACGAGCCGTTCAGCGCCGGCGTCGAGGGCACCAAGGAGATCTTCTTCGCGGTGGTGGCGACGACCGTCGCGCTGGTTTCGGTGTTCATGCCTATCATGTTTCTCGGCGGCCTTGTCGGCCGGCTGTTTCGCGAGTTCGGGCTGACCCTCGCCGGAGCGGTCATCATTTCCTCGTTCGTCGCCCTGACGTTGACACCGATGCTGGCGACTCGCCTGCTCAAGAAACGCTCGCGTCAGCCCTGGCTCTACAGATCTACCGAACCGTTTTTCCGGGGCCTGGTCACCAACTACAGACATCGACTGACAGCCCTGCTCGATCGGCGCTGGTTGGCGATTCCGATCATCCTGTTGTGCTTGGGTGTATCAGCCCTGTTTCTCCAGATACTGCCGCGCGAGCTGGCGCCGCTTGAAGATCGTTCCGAGATCAGCATCTCGGTTCGTGGCCCGGAAGGCGCCACCTTCGCCTATATGGACCGTTTCATGGACCGGCTCGGCAACCTGATCGCCGAAGAGGTCCCGGAGGCTGACAACATCATCAGCATTACCTCGCCCGGTTTCGGCGCCTCCTCCGCGGTCAATTCCGGTTTCGGCCGAATCCGCCTTGTAGAACCGGACGAACGCGAACGGACGCAGCAAGAGATCGCCGACGCCCTCGCAGTCCAGGTCGGGTACCTGACGGAGGCGCAGACCTACATTACACAGCCGCCGACGATCGCCGTTGGAAGGCGTCGGGGCCTGCCCGTCCAATTCGTGATCCAGGCGCCGAACATGGAGAAGCTACAAGAGGCCCTGCCTCCGTTCCTCGCCACTGCAGCAGCCGATCCGACCTTCACCTACGTCGACGTCAACCTCAAGTTCGACAAGCCGGAGCTCCGAGTCACGATCGACAGAGAACGGGCACAGGACCTCGGCATCTCGGCGCTTCGCATCGCTCAGACCCTGCAGCTCGCTCTCAGCGAGCAGAGGCTCGGTTACTTCGTGATGGACGGCAAGCAGTACGAGGTCATCGGACAGGTGATGCGCGACGCCCGCGACGAGACGGTTGATCTCCGCAACCTGTACGTCACCACCGAGGGTGGGCCTCCGGTTCTGCTCGACAAGCTGGTGCGGATCGAGGAGACCAGCAGCCCGCCGCAGATCTACCGTTTCGACCGATACGAGTCTGCGACGGTGTCGGCCGCGCTGGCGCCCGGGGCGACAATTGGCGACGGAATCGATGCGATGGATCGCATCGCGGATGAGGTGCTTGACGAGACCTTCGCGACCACCCTCGCCGGTCAATCGAGAGATTTCGCCGAGAGTGCCAGCAGCCTGCTCTTCGTATTCGTGTTGGCGCTGGTGTTGATCTACCTGGTCCTGGCCGCACAGTTCGAGAGCTTCCGCGACCCCATGATCATCATGTTCACCGTGCCGCTGGCGCTCGCCGGTGCCCTCTTCGCGCTCTGGTACTTCAACCAGACGATCAACATATTCAGCCAGATCGGGATGATCATGTTGATCGGCCTGGTAACCAAGAACGGCATCCTGATCGTCGAGTTCGCCAACCAGCGCAAGGCGGCCGGCGTGCCCGTGACCGAGGCGATCATCGAAGGGGCGACGGCCCGCTTCCGGCCAGTACTGATGACCAGCTTTTCGACCGTGCTCGGCATTCTGCCGATTGCGCTCGGCCTCGGCGCCGGCGCGGAGAGCCGCATCCCGATGGGAGTCGCGGTGATCGGCGGACTGTTCGTCGGAACCTTGCTGACCCTGTTCGTCGTGCCGGCCATGATGTCTTTCCTGACGAGCAAGGCGGCCCGCGTACAACGCTTTGCCGGGGAGGAGTGAAGCCCTCCTCGGAAACTCGCCGACTCGCCTGAGGACTTTTCTGCCGAAGTCAGCACCGATACAATCGGGCCAGGGATCCATGGCGAGGCAAAGCAGTTTTTCGGTGAGGCGTGGAAGCGCCCGTGCCGGGGCGGCTCTGGCGCTCGCGGTGCTCATCTTCTCGACCCTGCCCGCGTCGGCGGTGCAATCGCTTTTTGACAGCGAAGAATTCTTCGAGCTCACCATTCGCGGACCGCTGAATCGCCTCGTCCGCTCCGCGTCGGCCGGCACCGTGGTGCCAGGCCAGATGGAGCTGGGCGACGGGACGACGATTCCAATCGTCTTCTCCAAGTACGGACTCAGCCGGCTCGAGGAGTGCGACCTACCCCTCCTCAAGATCGAGCCCGACGAGATGCAGGCTCGCGGCACCCCGTTTCAGGGCTTGCGCACCGTGCGGCTGGTGACGCCGTGTCACCACGGATCCGCCTGGGACAGGTTCATCCTGCTCGAGTACCTGGCCTACAGGAGCTACGCGGTGATCGAGGAACCGGCGTTGCGGGTGCGCCTGGTGGAGACGCACTTCCTCGATTCCGAAAGCGCGGCATCCGAGCAAACCAGCCTCTCCTTCTTCGTCGAGGACATCGGTGCAGTCGCCGAACGGTACCGGATGGAGTGGCTCGATATCGAGTCACAACCGGTCGACACCCTGGAACTCTCCCGGCTCGCGCGGTTCGCCCTCTTTCAGTACATGATCGGCAACACCGATTGGTCGGCAGTTGAGGGCCCCGTGGGCAGGCGCTGTTGCCACAACGTGGCCGTGCTCGGCTCTGACGCCGACCGCTTCAATACCCTGCTGCCGTTCGATTTCGACCACTCTGGTCTGGTGGACGCGCCGTACGCCCTGCCAGACGCGTCCCTGCCGATCCGGAGCGTCACCCAGAGGACGTACCGGGGATTCTGCGCGAGCAACGAGTTCCTTCCCGCCGCCATCACCTCCTTCAACGAGAAGAGATCCGAGCTCGAGAGGCTTTTCACCAACCAAGGGCTCCCGGACCCCAAGGTAAGGAAACGAGCTCTGAAGTACATCGACTCGTTCTACGCCACGATCAACGACCCGCGAAAGCTCGAGCGCCGGATCATCGACAGGTGCAGGTGAGCCCCGGGTCGATTGACTTCACGTCAGGGCATGTCTACCGTGGAATTCAGCATTCTCAGGATGACCACAATGGATGGGACGAGCTCATGAATCAGAATCGCCGTCTGGTTGTCGCCTTTAGGATCCTCTGCGTGACCTGCCTCGCCGCGGCAGCCGTGGCATCCGACGGCGCCGAGGCCGCCGTGACACCATCGACCGTCTACGTGTCGAGGATTCTGGAAGGCATGGTCGCGGTCATCGACGCGAACACCGATCAGCTGATCGCCTTCGTTCGGACGGGCTCGAATCCGGCCGAGATCGGCGTGGTGGCATCACTCAGCCGGGCCTTCGTGGCGGATCTGACCGACAGCACAGTGACGGTCATCGAAACGACTGGTCACGGCATCGACGACACCATCACCCTCGCCTCCCCTCCAGCGACTATCGGCGTGGACGAGGCGGCGCAACGGGTTTTCGCGCTGGATTTCAGCAACGGCGCCTGGGGTACCGACCTGCACGTGATCGATGCCGACTCGAAGTCCGAGATCGACACCTTCATGGTCGGCACCCGGACCCAGAACATCGCCGTCTCCGCGGCTGACGACGTCGCCTACGTGACGGATTTCGAGGACGGCATCATCGAGGTCGACACCGGCACCGGGGCGGTTCTCCGGACGCTCGCCATGAGCAGCCTGCCGCACGGCATCGCGCTGAACGAATCAACCGACCGTCTCTATGTGACCCGCTTGGACGCCGACGACGTGAAGATCATCGACACCGCAGCGACGGACCTCACCGTGATCGGCACGGTAGCGGTCGGCGAAATGCCTCAGTGGATCGCGCTCGACCTCCCGCGGGGCAAGGCCTTGGTCACCAACGAGGGCGACGACACCGTCTCGGTCTTCGATCTCGCCACTCACAACGTGCACCCGGCGGCCATCCCGGTCGGCGACGGCCCGCTCACTCTGACGATCCACGACGGGGCAGCAAGAGCCTATGTGTACAACGCCAACGACGGAACCATTTCGGTGATCGACACGGTGAGCGAGACGGTCGTTGCCACCATCGACGTGCTGTTCGGCGATGGCTTCGAGCTGGGAAACACCGCACCGTGGTCAAGCAGGGTCCCCTGAGAGCACACAGTCCTTCCCTCAGGGGTCAAATTCAACCCGAGCTGGAACGCCATCCATCAACCTGAGCGAGTGAGCGGAACAGTTTTCATCACCGGTATTTCGACCGAGCGACATTCAGCATCGCCGCCCTCGTCATTTCGACCGAACGAACATCGTGAGCGAGCGGAGAAATCTATTGGCATCAAAGAAGCGCACCGGCGAAGAAACCACAGATCACGAGTCACCTTCCACCTTCGGACGTTTCAGTCGATAGAGATCCGGGGCGGCGAGCTGCTGCAAAACCCATCCGCTATCGGCAAGGCGGTTCAGCATATCGTCCGAGACTCTCCATACGAACACATTCTCGTACTCGCGCGGAATCACCGGCATCTCTGGCTCGACGACGATCTGAATGCCCGTCCGATCGCTCGCCGCGTGGGCGAAAGCCAACGACGTGAACATGCCCATTGGGTCGTCCATGCTGGTAACCACCAGCGGCGACGAGTAGCGATCGACCAATTTCGCAGTTGTGAGCAGGTCGCGCCCAGAGAATTTGTTCCACCAGGTCTCGGACTGCCGGTAGAAGCTGTTCGAATAGATGCCGCAGCCGAGCACGAACGCCGCCGTCACTGCGGCTCCGAGGCGAATTGCCCGTTGTTTGTTGGATAGAAGGTAAGCGATCGCGAACGCAGCGCAGAGCTCCAGCGCGAATGTCGTCGGCAGGTGGTACCGACTGACCGCCGCCCGCCACCCTCCGGAAGACAGATCGACGACGATCATCGGCAGCCAGCACGAGAGGCCCAGGAGAACCACGAACAGGCGCGCCCGCTGCGGCGCAAATCTGATCAGCACGGCGACGCTCGCCAGCACGAACAGCAGTACGAAGACGATCAGCACCCGGGAGGAGAATCCCGCGTTCACGATGTTGTCCGGGAGATCGACGAAGGTCCTGGCGATGGATCCGGCGACCCGTCGGAGCCAACCCCAGAACGGCACGTCGGTGGCGGCCCACACGACCCAGGGTCGATCCCTGGAATCGAGGAAGATCGACCACGCCCAACGCGAAAAGAGCAGGGAAACAAGCACGAGGGCAGCCGCGGTCAGCTTGACGACCGACGAAAGGCGGAACTTCTCGCTGATGACAGCGAAGAGAAAATGCGCTGCCATAATAAACACTGTCAGCAGGTGGGTGATAAGGGTGAGGCCGAGAGCGCCGGTGTAGAGGATCCACCATAGCCACGCCGGCCGGTCTCGTTCCCGCGTGCGTCGTGAGGCGACCAGCAGCAACCAACTCGAGAGGATCACGAGATCAACCCAGAGGATGTACTGCCTGGCCTCCTGGGCATACACGAAATGCAGCGGCGATACCGCGATCAGGCCGACGGTGATCCAACCCTCGAGGGATCGTCCGAAGAGCTCCCGGCTCAGGAGGAATACGAGCGGCAGGCCGAGGATGCCGAGAAATGCCGAGAATCCCCTCAGAATGGCCTCCGAGGAGCCGAGCATCTTCACCCAGGCTCGAGCGAGGACGAAATAGAGAGGCGTTTGTCTCGGGTCCTCCCACACCAGCACGTAGATCGTGTCGACGACCGACCGATCATCCCGGGGGAACTGGTGAACCAGTATCTCGTCCCTGGTGTGTACCTCGCCATCGAAAACATCCTCGATGATCTCACCCCAGAAACTGCCGGCGATTGCGCGGCCGGTGTGTGTTTCGTCCCACCAGACGACTTTCGAGCCCAATCCATCGAAGCGGATCCAGCAGCCGAAGGCGGCAAGCAGCAGGGCGACACCACGCACCCAGCGAAGCGTTCGCCGATTGGTGGCAGAGGGCGGATCGACGATCATGCCGGTCTCTTCAGCCTTTGCCGAAGAACTCTGCGATCCTGGTCGTCACCGCCCGCACCTGCTCCCGGGTGATGCCGACGAAAATCGGCAGAGAGAGGGAGGTCTCCGCCAACTCTTCCGCGATCGGAAAGCTGCCGCTGGCGAAGCCGAGGCCGGCGTAGGCTTGCTGGAGGTGCGGGGGCACCGGGTAGTGAACCATCGTCTCGATGCCATGCTGCTCGAGATGCTCCCGGAGCTCGTCGCGACGCCGTGTCCGCACCACGTACAGGTGGTAGACGTGGTCGAACCCGGGGCCGACGAATGGCGGGAGCAGTCCGTCCACGTCCTCGAGGTCTTCCCGGTACCACGCCGCAATCCGCCGCCGCTCCTCGATCCACCGCCCGATGTAACGGAGCTTGATGCCAAGGATGCCGGCCTGAAGCTCGTCCAACCGCGAGTTGACGCCGATCAGATGGTGACGGTTCTTCTCGCCCGATCCGTAGTTGCCCATCGATCGCACGTGTTCTGCCAGGGCCGGGTCGTCGGTCGTCACCGCACCGGCATCTCCCAGGGCACCGAGGTTTTTCGTCGGGTAGAAGCTTGTCGCGCTGATGCGGCCGATGCTGCCGGTCGGCCTGCCGCTACAAACGGCTCCCTGCGCCTGCGCGTTGTCCTCGACCACGACGAACCGGTGCCGATCAGCGACCTCGGAAACGGCATTCATATCGCAGGGTTGGCCGTAGAGATGTACCGGGACAACGGCCCTGGTTCGGTCGGTGACGGCCTCCTCGATGCGTGTGGGGTCGATGTTGAAGGTCCGCGGATCGGGCTCCACCGGGATCACGACGGCGCCGGTGCGTGACACGGCCATCCAGGTCGCGATGTAGGTGTTCGAGGGTACGATGACTTCATCACCCTCGCCAATCCCGAGCGCCTCGAGGGCCAGGTAGAGGGCGTCGAGGCCATTCGCCACTCCAACGCAGTATCGGGTTCCGCTCGAGCGGGCGTAGGCCTGTTCGAATTCCTCGACCCTCTCCCCCAGGACATACCTCCGCGAGTCGTAAAAGGATTTAAAGAAGGCGCTCACCTCCTCCTCCAGCTGATCGTGGAGAATATCCAGGGAGTGAAACGGGACCCGCATCATGAACCGTCTGTTTTCACCGCGTCGTCGGGCTTCCTTTCGTCTTCCACCTCACGGATCACGAAACCGGGTCTTCCCTTGACCTCCTCGTGGATCCGCCAGATGTACTCGGCCACGATCCCGATGCTGAGGAGGATCAATCCGTTGAACATCATCATGACGATGATCGTCGTCGCCCAGCCGTGGGTCTGGAAACCGAAGAGGCTCGAATCGGCGAAGATCCTCGCCCAGGCGATGAGAACAACCAAGAAGAGACAGGAGACGAAGATGCCCAACCCGAGCACGGTGATCAGCCTCAGCGGGTAGGAGGACGATCCGAAGAAAGTCGCGGCCGCCATGCGAACTTTCTTGCGCAGGGTCCATCTCGATGGTCCGGGCGGAGCCGGCCTGTCGTATGCGAGGAAGACGGGTGAGAACCCGAGCCGCAGGACCTCGAGCACCGGCGTGGTGTTGATCGGGTGGATCTTCGAGTTGAGAATGTCCACCACCTCCCTGTCGGCCAGAAAGCGATCGGACCCCCCAGGTGGGAAGGCGACATCCGAAAACTGGTTCATGACGCCCCAGTAGAGGCTGGAGAAGAAATCGTTCAACCGGCCGTCGTCGCGAGACCGGCGGTGGGCCACGATGACCTTGTTGCCCTGCTCCCACGAACGGTACATTTCGACCACCACATTCAAGGGGCATTGATGGTCGTCCGGCAGCGACGTCACACAAGCGCCACGGGCAACCGACAGGCCGGCGAACTGCGAGTACGGGCTGCTGTAGTTCCTGCTCAGCTGGAACGCGCGCAGGCGAGCGTCTTCCCGGGCGAGCTGACGGGCCAGATTGAAGGACCGGTCGGTAGAACCGTCATCCATGATGATGAGCTCGAACGGGATCTGCTCCGCTTCCATCGTCCGGACGACTTCGTCGACCGCGGGCCGCAGACGTTGCTCGCTTTGGAACGAGAGCAGGACGATGGACAACAACCCGGATTCATTCTCCGTGAGTTTCGATCGAGTGCCCGACATCACACCTCTCTCCGTTTCAGGAAGGCTGACGAGAAACCGAAGTTCCACATCGCCGTGACCGGGAGCACCAGCAGCGGCAGGACCCAGTTCTCGAAGGGCAACACCGCCCGGTAGATCCTCAGCAGCACGACTCCGACGCCCATCGACGACAGGTAGACACCGTAATACAGAATCATTCTCTTGACGGACAGTGCACTCTGAAATGTGAAAATGCTGTTCAGGAAGTACGACACATTGATCGCCAAGCAGTAGACGCACACCCAGGTCACAATCAACGGGGTTCGGAAGAACTTGAGCAGCACGATGTTCGTGCCCGTCGCGATGCAGGTCACGACTGCCCCGACCACTGAAAAATGCGGAAGGCGCTTGAGCCTGGCCACGACTCCGGTTTCTTGTCGCATTACACCGGTTCCGACTGGCTTCGCAATGAACGGAACTCCTCGAGGCTCCGAATATAGTCGTTGGGCAGATATTCCTCTGATTCGAATGCGAGCTGCACCGCCCCTTCGGTGTACTTCATCGTGCGCCAGCACATTCGAGGTAGGAAAAGGCCGACCTCCGGCCGGTCGAGCAGAAAGTCTTCCAACCGGCCGGATACCATCTCGGTTGCGACCTCGATTCTCCCGCTCACCGCCAGCAGCAAGGTCTGGGTTTGGCGGTGTGCGTGGTGCCCTCGTGTCACGTCGGGAGGAGTGCCGCAGGTCCAGAATACCCGCCGCACGCGGAAGGGAATATCGTTCGTCAGCTCCGCCAGGGTGAGGACTCCAGTCGACGAGTTTCCGAACGAGGCGAACTCGATGAGACGGGGTGTTGTCGATTGGTTGACCGACATCAGCGGCCCCGGACCACTCGGGCGGGCACACCGTAGGCCACCACCCCGGGAGGCACATCCTTCGTCACTACCGACCCGGCTCCGATAACGCTGTTGCGACCGATCGTCACGCTGTCCACGATCGAGGCACCAATGCCGACCGTCACACCGCGTTCGAGCCGGCACACTCCGGCCACCTGGCACCCCGGGTTGAGTGTCACGAAGTCCCCGAGTGCGGTGTGGTGCCCGACGCTGGCATTGCGGTTGACCACGACAAAATCGCCGAGCTCGGCGTGTGCCGCGACGGTCGCACCGGGACCGACGTGGACCCCGTGTCCGAGTCGCATCTCGGTCGGCAGGTTGGCCCGCGGGTGGATAGCGTTTTCGTAATCCTCCGCGTCGATGCCGAAACGCTCGAGAAAGAACTCTGCGATCGTCTCCCTCGCCCTGCCGATCGAGCCGATGAGAAGCCCGGCATCGGGGTGCCGTTGCCAGTCCTCATGCCAGACCTCTTGGGTCGAGACACCGTCCGTCTCGTATCCGTACGCGAGCGAGTGGTTTTCCTCCGGCGGGATGTTGCTGACGATGTCCACCACAACCGGGCGGTCGCTCGCCTCCCTCTGCCTGAGGAGATCGAGCAGGATCGCAACCGCGTGATTGCTCTGTCCGAGAATCTGGTATCGAATCATCGGCACGTCCAGGTCCAATTTTCGATCGCACGAGATTACCATCGCCACCGAGGACCGAGTACACTGTGCGTCTCTGCAGGGTAACTTCCCGTGAAAGGAAGAACATGGAGCTGATCGTCAACTTCACACCCACGGGCATGATTCCCACCAAGGAAATGACCCCCCATGTCCCGGTCACCATCGACGAAATCGTGGAAGAAGTTCACCAGGCTTCCGAGCTCGGAATCACCATGGTCCACCTTCACGCCCGCGATCCCGAAAGCGGGCAGCCGACCTATCGAGCTGACGTGTACGGACCGATCATCGAGGCCATCCGCGATTTCTCGACCGATCTGATTCTCTGCGTTTCACTCAGCGGGCGGAACTTCAAGGAGTTCGAGAAACGGGCCGAGCCGTTGCAGCTCACCGGAGATCTCAAACCCGACATGGGCAGCCTGACCCTGGCCTCGCTCAACTTTGTCCAGCACGCGAGCGTGAACGATCCGAAGATGGTGGTGTCGCTGGCCGAGGAGATGAAACGCCGGGGGATTGTGCCCGAGCTCGAGGCATTCGACCTCGGCATGATCAACTTCGCCAAATACCTGGAGCGGAAGGGCCTGATCGAACCGCCACATTACTGCAACCTGTTACTCGGCAACATCGCCTCGGCCCAACCCGACCCGCTCCATCTCGGCCTGATGATCCGCGACCTGCCCGCGCACACCCTCTGGAGCGCCGCTGGCCTCAGTACCGCTCAGCTCCAGATGAACGCCCTGGCCATCGCCCTCGGCGGCGGCGTGCGGGTCGGGCTCGAGGACAACGTCTGGTACGACTCCGGGCGCAGCCGACTGGCCACAAACATGGACCTTCTCCGTCGCGTTCACTCCCTCGCAAACATGCACGAACGGTCGGTCATGCGGCCCGCCTACCTTCGTGAGCTCCTGAAGCTCGAACCGGGCGACGGCAGCTATGGAAGGGCCAGGTAGCAACCGGGCGGATTGCGAAGCCTGGGCAGGGGCGCCTCCCCGCCCTCGCCACGAGACCTCATGAATAATTCGGGCGAGGGTCTCGAGTCTTGAAGCGCATGAAATGGGGCGGAGCCTCGTCACGCGCTGTTCAGAGACTCCGCCCAGAGGAATAGGTCGAGGGTTTTCACCCTCGTCGTCAATGTGTTGCATGGATTTTTCGGGGTGTTCATGAAAATCTCATGATTTTCTCACGGTTGGCCGTGCTCGACCGCCAGCGGTGCGCGCAGGGACTTCATCAGTGTCACCTCTGACAGATGTACGGCACTGTTTTCCCGGATTTACAGGAACGGCTTGACGCGGCGCGCCACCGCACGGCAGGCATCCTCCAGCTGTTCCATGTCCGGTTCGGAATGAGCGGCCGACACCGCACCGTGGGCGAGGACCAGGTGCACGTCTTCGAGCAGCAACGCGGACGCGAGCACCCGATCCCTGAGCACGAGATCGCAGACCACGGGGTCGTGCACCGCATCGGGCCGATCCAGCTCCGTCGTCTCGTCATATGGGAAATGCACCATCCCGACCGAGCTTCCGGTCGACAGCGCGTCCATCGACCCCGTAGCGCGGGCCGGAACCCCTTCGTCCATGAAGCCACGTACCATGGCAGAGCGCATTTTCTCGCCGAGTTCTCCGAGCCGCGGGTAGACCTCGTCCTCGTGCTCGATGAGGTAGTTCATGGCGGTCTTGGCCGCAAGTAATGACGACGGGTGCGCGCAATAGGTGCCGCCCGAGAAGAAAACCCGGCGTCGCTGTTCCCTTCCGAGGTATTGCATGATGTCCGCCCGGCCGGCCACGGCCGCCACCGGCATACCGCCTCCTATCGCCTTTCCGAAGACCGCCAGATCGGGCTCGATCCCGTACAGCGCCCCCAGGTCGGCGGCATGGAAACGAAAGCCGGTGATGATTTCGTCGAGGATCAGAACCGCACCGTGCCGCCGGGTCAGATCGCGGGCTTCGTTCAGGAAATCCGGCGTCGCGGGAATCACACCCCCAGCGCCGATCAACGGCTCGACCACGAAGCAGGCGAGCTCGTCTCCGTCGCGAGCGAAATCGTCTCTCAGCCGCTCGGGATCGTTGAAGGTTGTCACGATGACCTCGTCGGTCAGGGATGCCGGGATGCCTTCGGATTCGACGCCCTGGAAACCCAGGTCACCCGTACTCTGAAAATGCACGCCTTTGAGCCCCCAGGGATGTCCGCCGTGCCATCCGCCACCGACTTTCATGACCCGGCTACGGCCTGTAAAGGCTCGCGCGAGAATCAGCGCATACATGTTTGCCAGAGTTCCCGAGGTCGTGAAACGCGCCTGATCCGCGCCGGTTCGACGGCACAGGATTTCCGCAACTTCGCCCTGGAGGCTGTCCACCATCCCCGTTTGGAGGCCGAAGCCATCTGCGAACGCCCTGGCCAGCTCCGATGTCACGACCTTCGGGTTGTGCCCGAGCACATTGGCCAGGTGGCCCTGCCAGAAATCGAGAATATCGTGGCCGTCCAAATCCGTGACCCGTGCCCCCTGCGCGGCCACGATCCGCGGGGCAAACGGCTCCATCAAACGGATCGCGTGGCTGCCACCGTCGACGAGAGTCTCTTTCGCAGTCTCGGCCAGGGCGGCGGAACGGGGAGAACGCGTGACCAGATCATCCGCGAGCGTTTCGATGAGATTGGAATAGTCCCGCAGCCTCCTCACATCGCCCCCTTCGCCACGCGACCTCATGAATAATGCCGACTAGCTGATCAGCTCCATACCGCAGGTGCAGGTTCCGGGTTCGGCGGACACGTAGTTGCACGTGCACGAGCCCCCACAGTTGCAGAAGTACAGACCCTTGCCCTCGAGACTGACCGTCTTGACCGCCGAGCCACACGAGCATTTCGACGTGTCCTCGGCGTCGATCTCGCAACGACAATCGTTACCACAGGTGCAGATCTTGGCGTCGTGACCTTCGACCATCACCACGTGAGCGGCCACGAGCTCGCTCCCGCAACTACAGGTGCCCTTGTCGGCACTGACGGAATTGCAGTCGCAACCGGGCCCGCATCCACACACGTAGATCACGTCATGTCGCACCGTGGCGATGGCGTTCCCGGCCACGTTATCAACGGCAGGCTCTTGCTCGATCTCGACCACGGTTTCGGGGCGCGAACACCCCAGAACGCCAATCACGGCAATACATGCCCAGATCGTGAGCATCTTCTTCATTGTGAAATCCTCCAGTACTTCCTGTTTTGGGTTGATATTCTGGGCGCCTGTCGATCTGTGAATTCGCATTCTACCCAATTTCTGCAAAGGATTGTCAACACGGAGTTCACCCCGTCTTCACTTCAGCCAATTGACGTGTCTTCACGGTTGGCTCGGCGGGTTTTCGGCGACGTGCTGCAAATAGACGACGGACACTGGAATAGGCAGGTCCCGAAGCGCGTTTAACGACGAATGGCCGAAGCGTGCCGATGGTCGGTCGCTGGCCAGGGAGAAACACATGACGTCTGTAGCGACAATAGATGAACGGCGGGTCAATCTGCTCGAAAGCGAGCTGGCGAACTTCAAATCGATGATGAGTTATGTCAACCAGATCCCGGAGAGTGTGGGTCTGAACAACATCGAGATCTCCGGCCGGTCCTTTCCACTGAACGGAATCCTGGGTGGCGATCACATCATCGTCCTCGACTTCAAAGACCGTTACAACCTCGATGCGCGCATCGAAAGGGCCCTCGCGACCGGGAACACCGAGGTTGCCGAAAACCTCGATCGCTGCCGCGAGAAGGTAGGCATTTTGGTGGCGGACGTGTCCGGGCACGAAATGACCGACGCCTTGTTGGCCGCGATGCTCCATCAGGCGTTTCTCACTGGAGTTCTCTACGAACTCGAGACAGAAGGGCACGTCACTGCCAAGCTATTCGAGGTCCTCAATTCCAGGTTCGCCAAATCATCGAGCGTCAACAAGTTCATCACCATGATCTACGGCGAGATCTGCGATGACGGTACCTTCAGGTTCATTTCAGCCGGCCATCCGAAGCCCCTCATCTTTTCGGCAAGGTACGACAGGTTGGTGGAAATCGACCCGGAGCGCATGAAAAACGTCCTCCCGATCGGCGTGTTCCCGAGCGAGGGGGACATCGATGAAAGCGCAAGCGACGCGCGATCGCCCCGCAACATGCGATTCGACGTCAACGAGGTGAGCCTCCTGGGCACCGGCGACATTCTGCTGCTGGGGACGGACGGCCTTTCCGAGCATGCGAATGGCGACCGTTTGTTCGCACCCCGGCACCTCGAAGAGTCCATTCGAAGTGTCAAGGAAATGCCACCGCGGCAGATCGTCGACGCGATCCACGATGCGATGGTGAATTTCGCGTCTCCGCAAGACGATACGAGCCTGGTGGTGATCAAGAAGGTCAGTTGATCTCGGGGTCGGTCAGGGCCTGATCGAGGACCGCATCGATCTTCTTTCTGCTATCGCCGGCGAAGTTCAGGAACTGGACCCCGATCCCGTCGACACCTCCGCGTTCCGCGACCGCCTGACGGACGACCAGCGCCTCGGCCGTGGCCGAGCCATGCGTTCCGCCCAGGTTAAGCGTGATGGTGACCCTTTCTCCTGGTTCGAACGGGGTTTTCGTTTCTATCAGCATCCCGGATGCGGAGAGATTCGCGGCCTCCCCCAGAACCTCGACACCATCGCCAGACACCGCGGTCCGGAGGTGGGTCGAGAATCGCAAATTGGCCCTCGGAGCGATGTGAAGCAACTCCGCCACCTGCAAACCGATGAGCTCGGGCGGATCCTCGAGGAGCATGACCCGATTGACGCCACGGTCGATGAGCCCGTACGCCAGATCGACATTTCCCTGAGTCGCCAGGACGAGAAGGGAAGCCTGGCGGCTCGCCGACGTCTCGTGACGAAGGTTCTCGACGACCTGCCCGAGCGTGCCCTCCCTGACGACGGCGTCGAAGATCAAGAGGTCGAAGGACTTCGCGCGCGCCAGATCTACCGACATCTCGGGTCGCTCCACCTTCACGACCTCGAGCCTCTGCCGGTCGAGCACCGGCGCGAGGGACTCGAAAGGACCCTTGCCGATTCCGGCCACCAGAACCAATGACCTCTTGTCGATCACGTTGCCTTCACCATCATTTCGGCACTCCCTACCATCATACCGTTGATGCCGATCAAGCCTCTATTGAATCGAACTCGGGCCACCGCTGCTCATGAACCGCCCCGATTTCGCCGATGACATCGCCAGCAGGCAGATCTCCCATTTCTCTCCGATTCCGGAGGGTCGCGAACCGGCACGCCTCATCTGCGGTAGACTCTTGTGGTGCGCCGGGCATCGACGCACCAACATCTCGATCGACGGGGGCGACGTGAAAACAGATAAGGCGATCTTCAAAACCACAGCGGAGATGCCGCCGGTCGAGGTTGACGAACGAGCTCCCAAATTGACAACCCGACCGGCACCAGCCCAGTACTCTCGTGGTGAGGAGATCGCTAACAGCATCAGCCACGGTGTGGGCTGGTTGTTGAGCGTGTGCGGCCTCGCCATCCTCGTCACCTACGCGGCGATCACGGGAGGGGCGTTGCGAGTCGCGTCGTGCGCCGTGTTCGGCTCGACCCTGGTGCTGCTCTACGCGGCATCCACGCTGTACCACGCCCTTCGGGAGGAGCGGGCAAAGAAAGTGATGCGCGTCTTCGACCACTCGGCGATCTTCCTTCTCATTGCGGGGACCTACACACCGCTGGCACTGGTTGCTGTGGGTGGTGCGTGGGGCTGGTCTTTGTTTGCGACGATCTGGGCTCTGGCCACGATCGGAGTTCTCCTCAACACGTTCGCACACGGTCGATGGCGATGGTTGTCAATCACCCTCTACATCACGATGGGGTGGCTGGTGGTGATCGCGATCCGACCTCTGGTCGCTGCAGTCGACGCGCGGACACTCGTGTTGATCGTCGCGGGTGGCGTTACCTACACCCTCGGGCTGGCGTTCTATGGCTGGCGCCGGCTTCCCTACGGCCACTCCGTGTGGCACCTGTTTGTATTGGCTGGAAGCGCGCTCCACTACCTGGCAATCTTTTTCGAGGTCGGAATTCCGTCCTGATCCTCAGCATTCCCGAAGGCTCGTGTGTGGTGAATGGCGATTCCAGCAGAAACGACTGGCCGACCGGGACCGGTCTCACGAGCGCTCACTCATACTCGATGATGATGTCGTCTGCGGCTCGCTTGCGTTTTCCCCCGTTTTGAGAGGAGCCGGCAACCGAAGGTTTGCTCGGCCTCAGCCGGGGATTGACCAACTCAGGCTCGGGATCCGGCTCGGTCGTCAGTCCCTCGAGATACTTCTGCAACTGGCTGGTACCGCCGTTGGCAAAGTCGACGAAACGGATGGCGATGCCCTCGACGCCGCCGTGAGCCTTGGTCGCGTGGCGCACGACGTCACCACGACCACAAATGGTACCCAGCTCTTCCGGGAGGTTGATTTTGAACTCCACGGGGGTGCCGAGCGTGGGTCGATGGCGAGTTCTGATCAACATGCCTGTCGACGACAGATTAACGGTCTGGCAGAACAACTCTCTTCCGGCCTCACCGAGTGCGGCCTCTACGTTGGTCGTCAGCCGGACGTGAACTCGAGGCGCGACCTCGAGAAGTGCTGCTACCTGGTCGCAGATGATCTCCGGAGGGTCGGTCGCCAGCATGACGCGATTCACCCCTCGGCTTCTCAGAGCGCGCGCCACGTCGACCTGATCTGGTTCAGCCAGGACAAGAATCGCCGCTGTGCGGCTGGTCGAAGACTTGGCCCTGAACGACTTCACTACCAGTTCAAGCGGCCAGTCGGCTGGCACCGCAGCATCCATGATGATGACGTCGTACCGGTTCCCGGATGCGAGGTCGACCCCTTCCTCGGGCGTTGCCACCCAATCGACCTCCACGGCGTCGCGCTGCATCACTGGTGCCAGCTGCTCGAATGTCACACGATCGATGCCAGCAGCCAACACCTTCGTGTTTTTGGGCTCCACACTTCCTCCACTACGCCGCCGATCCGACCGGCAGCCCATCCCGTCATTGACACGAACTCGATCCGATGTCGGCGCATCATGAGTCTCGCCCGTGCCTGGCGCCACCCTATTGTCGCATTAATTCTCCTACCCGCGGCGTGATTTCGTCCACAAACCGCTCGTCTCCAGGCTGATGCACGACACATCCTGAAATTCGATGATCGCAAATTCCCTCATGCCACGTCCACCACGCCCGGCGTCGATTCCGGTGCACGAGCTCTTCGTCGGCGAGCTACAATTGATGGAGTGACCAGCGAGATCGCCCGCCTGCGCACGTTCATCCGATCGACTCTCGGATGCGGTTGTCCGGATGACGTCTTGGAGTGGATCGAGTGCACTCACACTGAGTTCGATCAAGAGGAGGACATCCGAATTTCGAGGATCGATGTCGGAGGGCGGCTCCTGGTCTATGTGCTCGAAGTCGTCGGCCCGAACGGTCGTGCCGACGAAGCTCTGCCGGCAGTCATCGCGGCGGCCATGGTCGACCGAACCACCGGCTGTTTCAACCGCCTTCGGGTCGTTGTGGCGGTTGACGATCCGGAGGAGATTTCACCGCGACTCGAACGGGTATTCGGCGAGTCGGCGCCGGCCGACGATCACATCCACTTCCACGTCGTTCGATCAATCGAGCTGCCGTTCGAGTAAAATCTGCAAGTCCGGTTTTCTTGCCGGTCGAGCTTTCCGATCTAATAAAGTGGTTCCGTCTCGACCCAGCTCATGCCTGTTTCGGCCTCGAGTTGGTGGCTCGTGCGGTCATCCCAGGTGTGGGTCGTCTGGCCGCAACTCGGACACGTATGGACTTCGCCCATCATCGTACGATCGGTTTGTTCGGCCGACCATCCCTGGATCGTGTCGCAGTAGGTACAGCGAATCGGATCGGGTGTTTGCATGGAAATCCACCCCCTTCCTATCGAGGCAAATTATCGCATGTGCTCAACTGATGGAAAGTCCGACCGCGGCAAAATACCGCGTTGCGGCAGAGAAAGCCAAACGGCCAGACGGCTTGACGGCTTGACGGCTTGACGGCTTGACGGCTTGACGGCTTGACGGCTTGACGGCAAATCAATCGATCTTGGCAATGAGTTTGTCAACAACCCGTGCCGTATGGCGGTGCCTGGGTGGACGGCGGAACCCGTATGGCCGTATAGCCGTTTCGCCTTGGGTGGGCGGGTGACGGAACCCGTTCTGCCGTTCAGCCCCTACAGCAATCTCTCGTTCGCGTCATCACCGAGGGCTATGACGGATCGGAAAAGGGCTCTGACGATCTCGATATTGTTGGACAGGAGATCGAAGAAGTCTTCGGCTTCTATGATCAGCATTCGTGATTCGGTGGTCGCAACTGCATCGCCCGACCGGGTGTGACCGCTGAGGATATCGAGAACACCGAAACGTCCGCTCGGCCCGATCACCACCCCGTGTTCCTCGTCGGCACCCAGCCGCACCTTCCCTTCGACCACACAGAAGAGGCTGTCGGCGGGCTCATCGCGGCGGAAGATTACCTCGTCCTTGTCATAGGTGTGCTCGCTGGCAATCGCCGCCAACCTGAGGACCTGCTCCGCGTTGCAGTGGGCAAAGAGATCGACCCCCTGTAGAAAGACCATCATCTCGATCTGTGCCATCTGGCCCATATCGGTGTCTCCTCCCCTCGCGATCACTCCCCGGGTTCTCGGGCCGGCCTTGACCTTGTTTGTAACCCAGGCGGCAGTCTCCTTGACCATCTGGTCCTCCGTTTCCTCTGCCAGCGCCGCCACCTCCGGGTAGAGCTTTTCGATCTCCTCGTCCCACACGTTGTAGAGAGCCGCGAGGATGATGCCGATGGCGCTCGGGTCGCGCCGCGGGTCGATCTGGATCATCCGATGAAGTGCCTGTTCCGGAGATTGAACCTGAGTCCCGAATATCTGATGTGCACGCCTGAGCTTGTCCTCCAGCGGGGCATCATCGATCACCGCGAACAGATCGCGGCGCAATGAACCTGAAAGCGTGTTGTCGAGGTACTCGAGCGAGCGCGCCCGAAGCTTGTTGTTGCCCGTGAGGAGGCTCCGTTGGGCGGCCCGCACATCCTCCGGGTTCTCGACCAGCTCGAGTAGAGAGAAGATGTTGCCGACCGAGTCGACCAATCGTTGAGCGAGCAGCTGCTGCGGCAGCGTCGGCACGCGGCCATCGACCTTCCAAACGGCCAGCGGCCCGTCCAATCGCGCTTCATGAAGCGACGACACCGCCCATAGGTCGGCGAGATTCTGCAGATAGCGCGAGGCCTCTTTGCTGAGCTCACGGGTTATTTTCCGCCGACTGAACTTGAGGTCGGGATAGCGGGACCGCAGATAGCTCAATGCTTCGATAATCTTCGTGCGCAGCATCGAGTCGGAGGCGTCAAGGCTCTCCAGCAGGACATCCACCGCCTTTTGAGATCCGATCAGAGCGATCGTCTTGGGTACCGCCCGGCGAACCCAGATCTGCTCGTCGTCAGATCGCATGAAGAGCAGTAGCGGCTCGATAGCCACGACGCCCTGGGCCACCAGCGCCTCGCGGGCCTCGTGCTTGAGTCTCCGATTTCCCGTCAAGGAGATGAGGATGGTTGCGTAGAGGGGATTCGGTCCGCTACGCGCGACCCGCTGGCGAACCGCGTGAATCGCTTCCTGGATCACTTTCAGGTCACGATCGTAAAGAAGCAGAACCAGGATGTCACTCGCCGTAGGATCGTCGACCTGGCCGAGAGCGCCGGCCGCCTCGGCCCGGACGCAGGGATTGTCATCCGCGACCATTTCGGAAAGCACGTTTTCGGCTTTCTCCCGGGCCTCGCCCTCTCCTCCCCCGAGAAGGCCGGCAACGGCAGACGCCCTTAGACGCGGGTTTTTCTCTTCGAGGTGCTTCAGCATCAGGCTGGCGGCATACTCTTTCCGGAGCTGGGCGAGGGTCCGCATGGCGCCGGTGCGGACCTCGGCATCGCTGTCGCCGAGGGCGCGCTCCACCAGATCGGCTGCATCCTCGCGGCCCGTTTCAGCCAGGATGTCGAGTGTCCTGCGGCGCACCTCCGCGCTGTCATGATGGAGCAGCACCGGCGGGACGAGTCGTCCCTCACCGCTCGACGACAGGAGATCGAGACTGTGGAGGACCTTGCGCGGATCCGAGCTTCCGAGTGCCTCGACCAGAGTCGTCACGGTTGTCACGTCACTGGAATCGATCGTCGCATCGGTCTGGATGACGCCGGATTTCAGGCCTTCTCGAAAGGCGGTCACGTACTCGCGCCGGGTGCGGATCGTCAGTGCCAGCCAGCCGATGGCGAGAAACAGAGTCACCACGCTCACCCAGGTGGCAGACAGAAAGGTCAGGATTACCAGGATCAGAATCGCCGCGGCGCCCTTGCTGAACCGCTGGATGAAGACATCGATGAACGCCTTCGCCTTGATCCGCAATTCCTCCGCGACCGGCATGAAGAGAAGCTCCCGGGTGGCCTGATCGACCGAGTGTCGGAGGCTGTTTTCGCCGAGGAATAGGATCCACACGAGCGGATAGACGATGAGCGTGGCCGGCGAGAAAACGATGGCCAGCACCACCGCCAGTTGAGCCAGAACCACCGTGCCGGGCAACACGCGCATTCCGACGCTCACCCCCAGGACCCGGTGGATGCGGCCAGTGAAGATCAGCTGGAAGAGAAAGCCGACAAGACCCATCAGAATGAAGGCGTACGCGAAGACCGACGTCCGCTGGTCGAGGTTTTTGGTGTGCAGTTCGACATACCAGTTGAATTGCCAGCCGACGAGTTGGCCAATCATGACCGAGGCAGCCATCAGGAGGGCGATCATTGCCAGCAGCCTCGAACCTCTCAGGGTGCTGAGCCCGCCACGCGCCTCGTCATATCGGAGTTTGCGAATCGACCGTGGAGGCCTGTCAGGGTGTGCCCGGCGCCGCTCGATGAGGACCAGCAGGATGGGAAGGACGAGCAGCAGCGCCGCGGCGGCGAGCAGGATGTAGCGAGTGCCCGCGACGCGGGTCACCGCCGCAGCCAGCAGCCCGCCCAATGTGGCTCCGAGCAGACCGCCCGCACCGATGAAGGAGAACAGACGCCGAGCCTGCCTTGCGTCGAAGACCTGGTTCGCATACGTCCAGAACTGCGACACGGCGATCGCGAACGCCATCCCCAGCCACACGTAGTAGAGCGCCGCGACCCATCCTCGTCCGATGCTGAAGAGGTAAAAGAAAAGGACCAGCCCGATGACGTGCAGCAGGGTGCCGCCCAGGATCAGCATCGGCAGACGCACGCGCATGGCCGCGCGCGAATAGAGCACCAGGACCGGAAGGGAGACTGCGGCGACCGCGAGATAGACCCACGGGAGGTTCTCTGCACCGAGGGAATCAATGAAGGTCGCCTGCCGGACGGATTTGCTCGCGAAGTGAACCGTCGTCAGGATCAGGAATTCAAAAAAGAACAGCCACGCCAACCCGCCCTCACCCCGCCGAATTCCGAAAATGCCGCCCCCGAAATCGCGGAGCCTGCCGCCGGAACGCATCGCGTTGCCGACCGAGAGTCTCTCGTGCGCAGCCGAGTCCGTCGTTCTTGGTCTCACTCTCGCCAAAAATACTCCGTCGCCGAGTCTGAGGCAACAGTTGAACGATTTCCGATGCGTCGTCGCCTGTCATCGTGTACGGTCAACGACCTCTCAGGTTTTCAGGAATATCTTAGCCAGTTACACTCAAAAACAGTTGCGATGCCGGGTTTTCGAAATCTTAGTCTATTTTTATAAGGAATATCAATATTGGGTCTTGACATCCGCGCGAATAACCCTTATATTCACGCTAGCACTCTCACGACGAGAGTGCCAAAACATCGCAATAACTCGAAAGGAGAGAGTCACATGAAGGTCAAACCTTTGGGTGATCGAGTGCTTTTGAAGCGGGTTGAAACCGAGGAAGAGGTGCGCGGCGGAATCATCATCCCCGACACCGCCAAGGAGAAACCCCAGGAGGCTGAGGTCGTCTCGGTCGGCGACGGCAAGATGGACGACGACGGCAAGCGCCTGCCAATGACGGTCAAGAAGGGCGATCGCGTCCTGATCGGCAAGTACACGGGACAGGACATCAAAATCAACGACGAGGAACACACCATCGTCCGTGAAGACGAGATCCTCGCCATCATCGAAAAGTAAGTAGGAGGCGAATATGTCTGGAAAACAAATCGTTTATGGCGAGGAGGCCCGCAGCAAGTTGCTCGCGGGTGTCAACAAGCTCGCCAACGCAGTGAAGGTCACGCTTGGCCCCAAGGGCCGCAACGTGGTGCTCGAGAAAAAGTTCGGCTCGCCGACCATCACCAAGGACGGCGTGACGGTGGCCAAGGAGATCGAACTCCCCGAGCCACTCGAGAACATGGGCGCGCAGATGGTCCGTGAGGTCGCCTCGAAGACCTCCGACGTGGCCGGTGACGGCACGACCACCGCGACCGTTCTCGCCCAGTCCATCTATCGCGAGGGCATGCGCAACGTGACCGCGGGTGCCAACCCGATGGACCTCAAGCGTGGCATCGACCAGGCCACCAAGGTCGCGGTCGACACCATCAGCAAGCTTGCCAAGCCGGTCGAGGGAGAAGCCGTAGCCCACGTCGGCACCATCTCCGCCAATGCTGATTCAGAGATCGGCGAGATCATTCGCGAGGCGATGGAAAAAGTCGGCAAGGACGGCGTGATCACGGTCGAGGAGGCCAAGGGCCTCGAGACGACCCTCGAGGTCGTCGAGGGCATGCAGTTCGACCGCGGCTACCTCTCGCCGTACTTCGTGACCGACGCCGAGCGCATGGAGTGCGTGCTCGAGGACGCCGTGATCCTCATCTTCGAAAAGAAGATCTCGAACATGAAGGACCTGCTGCCGATCCTCGAGAAGACCGCTCAGCAGGGCAAGCCCCTCCTGATCATCGCCGAAGACGTCGAGGGCGAGGCGCTCGCCACCCTGGTGGTGAACAAGCTTCGCGGCACCCTCAACATCTGTGCCGTCAAGGCCCCTGGCTTCGGCGACCGCCGCAAGGCCATGCTCGAGGACATCGCGATCCTCACCGGCGGAAAGATGATCTCCGAGGATCTCGGCATCAAGCTCGAGAACGTGACCTGGGAAGATCTCGGGAACGCCAAGAAGATCGTCGTCAACAAGGACGACACCACGATTGTGGTCGACGACGACAACGAGGACAAGCACCAGGCAGTGCTCGGTCGCGTCAGCCAGATCAAGCGGCAAATCGACGAGACCACTTCGGACTACGACCGAGAGAAGCTCCAGGAGCGCCTGGCCAAGCTGGTCGGCGGCGTGGCGCAGATCAAGGTCGGAGCCGCGACCGAAACCGAAATGAAAGAGAAGAAAGCCCGCGTCGAAGACGCGCTGCACGCCACCAAGGCGGCCGTCGAAGAGGGCATCGTGCCCGGCGGCGGCGTCGCGCTGCTGCGCGCCATGGACGACGTCGAGAAGCTGGTCGACGAGACCGAGGGCGACATCCAGACCGGTGTCAAGATCCTCCTGCGCTCGCTCGAGGAGCCGACCCGGCAGATCATCCTCAACACCGGTGTCGACGAGGCCGCGGTGATCGTGCGCGAAATCCGCGGCAAGGGCAAGGCGATCGGTTACGACGCCGCTACGGGCGAAATCACCGACATGATCAAGGCTGGCGTCATCGATCCGGCCAAGGTCACCAAGAATGCCCTCCTCAACGCTTCCTCGATCGCCGGTCTGCTCCTCACCACCGAGGCGCTGGTCGCCGAGATTCCCGAGGAGAAGAAAGATTCCGGGATGCCGCCTGGCGGCATGGACGGCATGGGCGGAATGGGCGGAATGTACTGATCGCCCGTTTCTTTCGATCAACCAGAACCCGGCTTCGGCCGGGTTCTTTTTTGAGAAGGCGTTTCGGAAAAACGGCGTTACGGGGAATCGCCAGTACCCGGAACAGGCATAATGATGAGCTTGAGCGTCTTTGCGTCGGCACGTGAGAGGGAGAACCCATGGAACCGTCTGCCGAGTGGGCGGGCGGAGGAATAACGCAACTCCGATGGACATTTACCGTACTGTCCGTGGGGCTGCCGGGAGCGATACGAATCGACCCGTGAACCAAAGGAAAACACGGTGATGAACCAACCCAGATCAACACCTCTGTTCGTTCGAGGTGCGCCAGCCTTTCTTGCTCTTGTCGTGGCGATCGCCGCCGGCGGTTGCGGTGGCGATGCAAACGGCCACGGGGCCAACGGGCACGGTGATAGCGAACAGGAAGGCCAGGAAGAGCCGGCAATCACCGTACGTGCCGGGCTGATATCCCGCGAGCCGATTTCTTCACTCTACTCGACCTCTGCGACTCTGCGAGCCGATCGCCGAGCGACCGTCATCGCCAGGACGCGTGGAGTCGTGCGCCGCCTCGCCGTAGAGGAGGGCGATCGGGTCGTCGTGGAACAGGCGCTCGCATTTCTCGAGGACGATGAACAGAAGATTGCCGCTGCTCGCGCCCGTACCACCGAGGAGACGGCCCGCCGCGACCACCAGCGGCTTTCCGGCCTTTACGAGCAGGGCCTGGTCAGCGTCGACGAGTACGAAGCGAGCCGGCGAGATGCAGAGGACGCCGCCCACGCTCTCGAACTGGCCGAGCTCGAGCTGTCTCGTACTGTAATCCGCGCGCCGATAGCCGGGGTCGTGGTGACCCGCCATCTCGACGTCGGCGCCACCGTGTCGGACGGCACTCCCGTCTACGACCTCGCCGACCTCGATCCACTTTATGCCGACATCAACATTCCCGAGCGCCACGTCACTCGCCTCGCCCCCGGCCAGGAGGTCCTTTTGACTGCGGATGCAACTGGCTCCCAGGCGCGAGCCATCATCGAACGAATCGCACCCGCTGTAGACCCTGCGACGGGCACCGTGAAGGTCACCGTCGCTGTGGTAGGAGATTCCGGGCTCAGGCCCGGAGCCTTCGTCCGCGTCGACATCGTCACCGACACCCACGCCGACTCCCTGGTCGTCTCGCGGTCGGCGCTGGTCGCCGAAGGGCGCCGCTGGCACCTCTACCGAGTCTCCGGCGACGGCACCACCGTTGACCAGATTGAAGTCGAGCTTGGTTTCGAAACCGGAGACCGTGTCGAAATCACTGGTTCCAAAGATGACGACGTGAAGCTTGCCGATGGCGATCAGGTGATCGTCGTCGGCGCCCCCGCTCTTTCGGATGGAGCCAAAATCCGCCTCATGACCGAAGACCAGTCTGCGTCTGAGAACGTGAAGCAGGCAGGCTGATGCTCGGTGGTTCCTCGACCTTGATCGGGATCTGAGCCGTGCTGCCGCGCTTTGCCGTCAATCGGCCGGTCACCGTCCTGATGGCGACCCTGGCGATCTCGACCTTTGGCCTGTTGGCAGTCCAAAACCTGCCCGTCGACCTGCTGCCGGACCTTTCCTACCCCACCCTCACAATCCAGACCGAGTATCAGGATGCTGCGCCGGAGACCGTCGAACAATTCGTCACACGACCAATCGAAGAAGCGGTGGGAGTCATCCCCGGAGTGCGCGAGATGCGTTCGCAGTCACGTTCGAGCCTTTCCGAGGTCGTCCTGGAGTTCGAGTGGGGAGAGTCGATGGATACCGCGGGCCTGGAAGTCCGCGAACGCCTCGGCTTGGTGGAACTGCCCCGCGAAGCGGAGATCCCCAGGGTGCTGCGATTCGACCCTTCGCTCGAACCCATTATGCGGCTCGGGTTTTACGGCGATCGAGATCTCGACGAGCTCCGTCAGCTGGCAGATCGTTGGCTCAAACCACGGCTCGAATCGGTGGTCGGCGTCGCCGCAGCAAAGGTTCGCGGTGGTCTGGACGCAGAAGTCGTGGTCGAGGCCGACGAGGATCGACTGGCTGCACTCGGACTCACACCGGCCGATCTCGCGTTGGCCCTGCGGCAAGAAAACGTGAATCAGCCCGGGGGCACGCTTCGTGACTTCAACGCGATCTACCTCGTCCGCACCATGCACGAGTTCGAGAACCTGGAGCAGATTCGGCGAACTGTAGTACGCGAAACTGCAACCGGCCGGACACGGGTCGAGGACGTGGCGCGCGTCTTTCGCGGACACCGCGATCGCGATGAAATCACTCGGCTCGGTGGACGTGAGGTAGTCGAGATAGATTTGCACCGCCAGGGGACCGCGAACACTGTCGCGGTCGCCAGAGCGGTCGAGGAGAGGCTTGAAGAGCTCCGCGGCGAGATGCCACCGGACCTCCACATTGAAACGCTTACCGATCTCTCCGCCTACATCACGTCGGCGATCAACATGGTGTGGTCGGCGGCCTGGATCGGTGGCGTACTGGCAATTCTCGTGCTCTACTTCTTCCTCCGCGACCTCCGCGCGACTTCGATCATCGCCCTCACAATTCCGGTGTCTGTGATTGCCACCTTTCTCTTCATGGACCGAGCCGGCGTCTCGATCAACATCATGTCCCTCGGCGGACTCGCCCTCGGCGTCGGCATGCTGGTGGACAACTCGATCGTGGTTCTCGAAGCCATCGATCGCCGCCGCGGCGAGGGCCTCGAGCGTGCGCAAGCCGCCATCACCGGCGCCTCGGAGGTAGCGGGAGCGGTCACTGCGGCCACCCTGACAACAATTGCGGTGTTCTTTCCCATCGTCTTCGTCCAGGGAGTCGCCGGGCAGCTCTTTCGGGACCAGGCAATCACCGTCTGTCTCTCGTTAGCCACCTCCTTGGTCGTGTCACTGACGCTGATTCCCGCACTTTCGGGATTCACAGCCCGCAAGGGTTTCGAGAGCGCCGGACGCCTCGCCGGACGCCGCCAGAGCGATGACGCGCCACTGCCCTTCACTTTTCACTTTGCCGGATTCCAGCTCGATCCGATCGGTGATGGACAATCGTTGACCAGCAAGATCGTCACTGTCGCTGCCTTTCCCCTTCGATTCCTCATCCTTCTCGCGGCACTGGCGATCGGATTCTGTTGGTGGGTTTTCAGCCGAACGTTCGAGGTCGCCGCTGCTCCCCTCGGACGCGCCTTCGATGTTGTCGCTCGCTCGTATCCTGGCGCTTTGACATCGGCACTCGAACGGCGATGGCTTGTCTTGGCAGCAGCAGTAGCGATGTTCGCAGCATCGGTGCTGGCCATTCCCTATCTCGGCACGGACCTGGTCCCCGACCTTGCCCAGGGCGAGTTTGCATTCCAGCTACGGCTGCCCGAAGGTGCAACTCTCGAGGCCACGGCTGAGATGGTGGATCAGATCGAGGCCATGTTGGTGAACGACCCCGCCTTCGCTTCGGTCTTTTCCATGGTGGGCAGCCTGCCATCGGCGGCGTCGGGCCGACGCACCCTGGGCGAAAACCTCGCACAGATCAACTTCCGGATGGCGGGCGATGCCGATGCCGAAGATGAGGCAGCTGCCGTGCAACGCGTACGCACCGTCATCGCCCGCTTCCCACGTGCAGACGCCGAGCTCGTGCGACCGGCGGTTCTGTCGGTCCGGCCGCCGATCGCGGTGCAGGTGTATTCGGACGACCTGGTTGAACTCGACCAGGCTGCCGAAGCGGTTCGGGAGGTTCTCGAGGAACTGCCCGAGGTCCGTGACGTGGCGACTACCTCCGAGCCCGGGAGCCCGGAAATTCTGGTCGAGCTCGATCGAGAACGAGCTGCCGCGCTCGGCGTCTCAGCCAACGACGTCGGCGCTGCGATGAGAACCAAGATTCGAGGCGACGTCGTCGGTGAGTTCCGAGAGGGCGAGGAGCGGATCGACATCAGACTTCGCGCCGGCGAACGGTTCCGGTCATTGGCTTCTGGAGTCCAGGCCCTTCGAATCCTCCTCCCCGGAGGCACAACGGTGCCGGTGTCCGCGGTAGCCGAGGTCGTTGTCGGTCGCGGTCCTGCTGCAATTTATCGGTACTCGGGCGCGCGGGTTGCGGAGGTGACCGCGCTGCCGACCACTCGTGACCTCGGCGGAGCCTTGGCTGCGGTCGATGCCGCCGTCTCGAGTCTGGTGTTGCCGGCGGGCGCGAGGCCCGAGCTCGCGGGTCAGAACGAAGAGCTTTCCGTCAGCTTCCGTTCATTGTGGCTGGCGATGGCACTGGCCACCTTCTTGGTCTACGTCGTCATGGCATCGCAGTTCGAGTCCCTGATCCATCCATTCGTTATCCTGATGGCAGTGCCACTGGGAGTGGTCGGTGTGGTGGTAGCGCTCCTTCTGACGTCCACCTCGATCAGTGTCCTGGTGCTTATAGGAGCCATCATGCTGGCCGGCATCGTCGTCAACAATGCCATCGTGTTGGTCGACGCAGTCAACCGCCGACGCCGAGAGGGCCAGGCGGTCGATGACGCGCTCGTGGGCGCGGGGAGTGAACGTCTGAGGCCAATCCTCATGACTACGGCTACGACCGTGCTCGCACTGTTTCCAATGGCCCTCGGTCTTGGAGCAGGCGATGAGCTTCGTGCGCCGCTCGCCATCACGGTGATCGGCGGCCTGACTGTCGCGACGGTGCTGACACTTATCGTCATACCTTGTATCTACAAGGTCGTTGGCAAGGCGCCCGTCCGGGGGAAGGTGGAAGAGAAAGAAGAGGCTCCAGCATGAGATTGCGAAATTCGGCATTCGGAATTCGGAGTTGGTACTCCGGTCGCCTCGAACTTCTCGGGGCGCCGGGTGGTATTCCAGAACTCAGAATTCGGAATTCAGTACTTTGGAAACCGCCATGCGCCTGACCGACATTCCTCTCGACCGCCCCGTCGCGACGTTGATGCTTCTCTTGAGCTTGACGGTCCTCGGTACGGTGTCGGTCTTCCTATTGCCCCTCGACTTCATGCCGGTGGTCAAGGAGCCCGAGATCGATATCCAGATTCCGTTCCCGGGATCCCACCCCCTCGAAGCACTGCGCGAGGTCGTGGAACCGATCGAGGAAGAGGTCGCGACTATCCCCGACGTCAAACGGATCCTGGCCAACACCTCGGCCGGTCAGGTCTTCATGGAAGTCATGTTCGACTGGGGCGTCGACGTCGACATCAAGAAAATGGAAGTGCGCGAGGCCATCGACCGTGCCCGCCCCGAGCTGCCAGACACCATCGGCCATATTTCGATTCGCGGCGACACCGACGGCGGCTCGGCCCAGGTTCTGGCGGGACGCATCTCCGCCGAGCGTGATTTGTCGGAGTCATGGGACCTCCTCGACCGCCGCATCGGTCGGCCGTTGGAAAGGATCAAGGGTGTCGCTCGCGTCGAGCTGTACGGCGTCGAACAGCAACAGGTCCGGATCGACCTCGACCTCGACGCCCTCAGGCGGCATGGTATCGACGCGGGAAAAGTGCTCGATACGGTCAACGCAGCCAATCAGGATGTCGATGCAGGCGTGATTCGCGGCGACGTGGTTCGCTACGAGGTCCGTACGCTGACCCGATTCGAGTCGGCTGAGGAAATCGGCGCGTTGCGGGTTGGTGATGACGGTCTTCGCATCGCAGACGTGGCGATCGTCGAGTTGCGGGAGCCGCGCCTTGACTACGGGCGGCACCTGGACCGCTCGTTCGCGGTCGGCATCGATGTCTACAAGGAACCGAGCGCCAACACGATCGAAGTCGTCGACAAGGCTCTCGAGCGCATCGACGAGATCAAGAATGACCCTCAGCTCGAGGGAATCAATCTCCTGATCTGGGAGAACCAGGGCGACGCAATCCGAAACTCCCTGGAGGGCCTTCGCAATGCGGGAATCTACGGCGGGATTCTGGCAATAGCCGTCCTCCATTTCTTCCTGCGTCGTTTTCGCACAACGCTGATCGTCGCTACGGCGATCCCGTTTTCTCTGCTCGTGACATGCGGCGCGATGTACGCGCTCGGGGCCAACTTCAACGTGCTGACCCTGCTCGGGCTGATGCTTGGGGTTGGCATGCTGGTCGACAACGCCGTAGTGGTGATCGAAAACATCCACCGCTACGAAAGCATGGGCAAAGCCGCGCCCGTTGCGGCGCGGCTCGGCACGCGGCAGGTGGCGTTGGCGGTGGTCGCCTCCACCGCTACATCGATCTTTGTCTGGTCGTGGCTCTTCGTTTCCGAGCGCAACACCATGGTCATCATGATGGGCGAGGTGGCATTGACGATTTGCCTCGCGGTTGCCTGCTCGCTGTTCATCTCGCTCACGTTCATTCCGCTGGCCGCGGCCCGGTTCGCGCCAGCCGAGGAGCCGAAACCCGGCATCGTCGTCAGGAAGGTGGTGCCCGCCTATCGGCAAGTGCTCAACTGGACCCTCGATCACAGGGTGACCACGCTCGCGTGCCTCTTCGTGATCGCGGGCTCGGCCGTCTGGCCTCTGATGAAGATCGAGAAAACCGGAGACATGCCGGAGCAGAATCGCCAGGTATCGATTTTCCTTCAGGTCCACGATGACGTCTCCAAGGAGGTGTTGGAGGGCTATGTTGATCAAGTGGAGGAGTGGGTCTACAGCCGCGAAGAGGAGCTCGGTTTTGACAGTGTTTACTCGTGGTATACGGAACACGGTTTCTGCATGACCCGCGTCTACCTGCCCGAAGACACGGCCAATCCGGAGACAATCGAGCGCCTGCGAACACAGCTCCGTGACGGGATCCCCGAGATAGCTGGTGTCACTCTCGAGGTCGGCGATCGCGACAACTGGTGGCGTCATGGCGGTGGCGAGGATCGCCGCATGGTTTCGGTGGCACTCCACGGAGACGACCCCGAGTTTCTCGAAGAACTCTCGATGAACGTCGAAGAGCGCATGCGGGGTCTTGACCACCTGGAGGAGATCTGGGGGCCGACCATGCGCGGCACCAAGGAACTGCGGCTCATCGTCAATGCCGACGCCGCGAACAGCCTCGAGGTCAGTCCCCGCAGCGTGGCCGACGCCGTAGGTTTCGCGTTTCGCGGCCGGCGTCTGAGGCGCCTTCAGGGACCCGACGGCGAGATCGAGATGATCCTCGGCCTCCCCGAAGAGGCGCAACCTGGCATCGATGCGCTCGCCGACCTGCCGGTGCCCAGCCGATCCGGCGGCTACGTTCCGTTGAGCTCGGTCGCCGAGATCACGGTGGCCCGGACTCCGGAGCGGATCCGGCGAGAAAACCGTCAGACAACGCAATGGGTGACGGCGCAATTCGACAAGGACGCCGTGACGACCGAAGAGGCAAAGAAGTTGGTCGAAGAACGGATGCAGGGTTTTGCCGTACCGGAAGGCTACTCGTGGGACTTCGGCCAGTGGGGACACGACCGCGACGAGGCCCTGGGTACCATGCTCCGCGGAGTGGTGCTGTCGTTGGTGGCCGTGATCCTTCTGATGGCCGCTCTATTCGAGTCCTTCACCCAGCCCTTCGCTATTCTGATTACCCTGTTGCTCGCATTTTTTGGCGCCTTCTGGAGCCTGTGGTTGGGAGGCTTCGACCTCAACCCGATCGCCTTTATGGGGATCATCATCCTGATTGGCATTGTGGTCAACAACGGTATCGTGCTCGTCGACCACGTCAACTCACTTCGATCCGCCGGCGTCGAACGGCGCCAGGCGCTTATCGAGGGCTGCGGAGATCGCCTTCGCCCGGTCATCATGACAGCCATCACCACCATTTTTGGCCTCATCCCGCTGGTGGTTTCACGAGCCACAGTCGCAGGTGCGTATATCGATTCGATAGCGGTCGTGGTCATCGGCGGGCTGGCGACGTCAACCGTCTTCACCCTGCTCGCTCTTCCAGTGTGGTACACCTCGCTCGAGGACATCGGCGCAGCGGTTCTCCGCGCGCTTCCGTTCAGGAGCGGCAACAGGAGTCCTGAAATTTCGCAGGACAGCGTCCTGTCGAGTTGATCGATCAGATCAACACCACCGCCGCCAGAATGATCAGCAGGATCACTCCCGCATAGACCGTCTGCCGGCGATGTTCCGGCGGAATTTCGACGAGCATGTCACACCTCCCCGGAATCACCTTCGGACTCCAACGAAGTCGGTGCTTCGTCGCTCATCCGGTCTCCGCTTTCCAGAATTCGGTCGAACGCTGTCAATCCTCCCATCGCTCCGAGGCCCATGGTCTCGACCGCGGTCGACGGAACAATGATCATCGAACCCTTCTTCTTGAGGCCCTCGAACACCATATTCATCGCCCGCAGATGCAGCGCCGCCTGGTTGCGCCTGTAGTGCTCTGACGCCCTCTCGAAGCTCTCGGCGATCTCCTCTTCGGCCTTCGAGAGAATGATCCGCGATTGCCGCTCGCGCTCGGCCTGCGCCTGCCGGCTCATGGCGTCCTCGAGCTCCTTTGGAATGATGATGTCGCGGATTTCCACCGATTGGACGGTGATGCCCCAGGCATTGGTCTTTGCGTCAAGCACCTGTTGGATCTCCTTACCCAGCCGGTCGCGGTGGGAGAGCATGTCACCGAGCTCGTGCCGGCCAATGGCGTCACGGAGGCCCGTTTGAGCTGAGAGTGTGACCGCGCTTTCAAAATCTTCCACCTCGAGGACCGCCTTTTGCGCGTCCCAAACCATCCAAAATGCGATCGCGTCCACGTTGACCGGCACCGTATCCCTGGTCAGGGTCGTTTCGGCCTTGAAGTCGGTAACGCGGATCCGCTGGTCAACGTAGTTCGCGACCTTGTCGATCACCGGGAAGATCAAAAAGAGGCCCGATCCCTTGAGACCCCGGAATCGACCGAATCGCAGGACCACCGCCTTCTCCCACTGATATGCCATCTGAATGCACGGGCTCACCAGGCCGGCGACAACCACCGAGGTGACCAGGATCCACGCGTCAGGGCGGTGCTGGAGATAGACGTAGAGTGCCGCCCCCGTGGTGGCAATGACGACCGACTCCCAGACCTGGAAAAGGCGAAAAACCGTGGCGAGAACGATCGCCACGCCGATCATCGATATCACCGCCTCGAGGCTGAACGGCACTACCGCCAAATGGACGACAAGTCCCAGAAAACACAGCACGACGAGAATCATGATGTTGAGAGGAGCAAACCTGAAATCGGCCCGGAACGAGGTTGCGAACCGCTCGAGTACGTCGAGCTTCATCTGGCCCATCTTATGCATAGTCGCCTCCCTTTCTCAGCGCTTCCGGCGCTGCTCGAGGTTGTGAAGAACGTCATCGAGGTTGAAGCCGTGGGTCGAGGCCCGCGACAGGAATTCCTGGCAGAGCTGGTCGAGCACCCTCCGTCGTTCGAGGTCGTTCTGTTCGACCGGCCGGTTCCCCACGTAGGTACCGGACCCCATCTGTGTTTCCACCAGACCGGTGAGCTCGAGCTCCGTATACGCTCGACTGACCGTGTTCGGATTGATTGAGAGGTCGACGGCGAGCTGACGGACGGTCGGCAACCGGTCTCCGGCGGCAATCGTCTCGGTTGCGATCGCAGCCTTCACCTGATCGATGATCTGGCGGTAGAAAGGAACGCCGCTCTTGACGTCGAGTTGAATCTGGAGAGTCAATCGCTGCTCCTTTGCACTAGTGTCCTAGTGAATTATTGTCATAGGATACTAATACATTCTGATGCGCACTTTGTCAAGAGATCCGCCCGTCGATTGTCAGAAAGAAGTGGTCGTACAATGGCCTCGCGGCAATATCGATCGCCCCGGTGACCATGATCGACAGTGGTGCCGGAGCAACAAACAGAAAGTTGATACCAAGGTTGAAATCGTCAGGGGTACGACAAACCTGGATGCTCGTCGCCGTAGCCATGGCAGGCGTGGCCGCGGTGCCAATGGTCACGTCCGCCCGTACAATCAATCGCCTACCGCCGGAACTCTGCGCAATCGAAGAACGGTCGGACCTCGGAATGGTAGCTACTGGCTCGCCCGAGGCCACCCGGGCCGCGGTCGACGTCCTCGAGCGGGGAGGCAACGCGATCGACGCGGCGGTTGCAGCGGCTCTGGTGCTGGGCGTCGTCGATTTCGACGCCTCCGGCATCGCCGGCGCAACCAACATGCTGGTCCACCTGGCGAGTGGCCGCACCCTTGCGGTCGATGGGACCTCGAAGGCGCCCCTGAAAATTGACATCGAGAGATTCAGGAGGTTCAAAGCGAGCGGGCGAACATACGGTTACGAGGCCATCGCCGTCCCGACCACACTCGCGTCGCTCGAGTACGCAAGGGAAAGATTCGGCACCATGCCGATGGCCACCCTCCTCGAGCCCGCCATCCAAGCCGCAGAGCACGGTTATCCGCTGACCGATATCCAGGTCATGTGGACGAAGAAGTACTACGACAACATCATGGATTCGCCGCCCTATGTGCGCTACCTCACAATGGAGGATGGACGCACGATTGGTGAGCGCGGAGATCGGCACTGCCGCCCGGATCTCGCCGCAACCCTTCGTGCCATAGCGGAGGAAGGCGTCCGCAGCTTCTACTTCGGGAATATCGCCCAGAGAATCGAGGAAGACATGATTCGTGGGGGCGGTTTCCTCCGTCGATCGGATCTGGCGACCGTCCGCATCCGCGAGGTGCAGCCACTTCACACGACCTACCGGGGCTTCGACGTCTACACCTTTCCGCCACCGGGCGGAGGTGCAGGTGTGGTGACCGCTCTCAACCTGCTCGAAACGTATCCGAGCGAATTCCTGGCCGCGGACTCGGTCGAGAGGCTCCACGTCATGATCGAGTCGTTTCGGATTGCCGCGGCCGACTCCCGAGTGGCCGCGAATCTCAGGAACCATTTTGGCCCCCACCCCTTGAGCAAGAGATACGCTCGCGAACGCGTCAAGCTGATCACCCCGGCGCGAATGATCCCCGCGGAGTCGCTGGCGACCCCGATCCCTCCGGAATGTGACCAGCCCGGTGAGAGCACCACCCAGGTTTCGGTTGCCGACCAATGGGGCAACATCGTATCCCTCACCCAGACTCTCAGCCGCTCATTCGGCGCGAAAATCGCTACGCCTGGTCTCGGTTTTCCCTACAACAGCTTTCTCGAAAACTACAACGCCGACAAACCGCAGTGCCCGGGCTATCTGCAGCCCAACAGCCCGTGCACGACTGACATGGCGCCGACCATCGTTTTGCATGATGGGGTGCTGGTCGCCGCCCTCGGCACACCCGGGAGCAACAGGATTTCCACCGTGGTCAGCGCAGTCATCAGCAATGTTGTCGACCGCGGCATGGGGATACGCGACGCGGTATGTGCTCCCAGGGTTTTGTGGGGAGGTATGTCCCGCAGGCGGGCATTTGTCGAGGTTGCCGGCCGGGTTTCCGAGCAGGATGTCGATGACCTCGAACAAATCGGGTACGAAGCGATGACCGTGCTTCGCTTTCCACCGCCCGACGACGACACAATGGCCAAATTCGGTGGCGTCAATGCTGTCGGTTATGACCCTCAGACCTTGAGCTTCACCGGCGTCGGAGATCCCCGACGCAACGGTTTTGCACTCGGGCCACGGGTCGTGGCAGGACAGGGCGTCCCCCACTGACACGACACCCTCAGTGTGGAACAATGAGCACCCGATGATTCGCGCAGTTCGTGCATCCGTAAAGGCAGCCAACCTCCTCGCCCGTGGCGCCCTTGCCCTGACCGTTGGGTTACCGATCGGGGGTTGCGCTCACGGCGGTCGAAGTGACGACTCCTCGGTCGTCGCGCCCCTCTACGCCCCCGAGGCCCATTCGGACCTAGGCATGGTATCCACCGGGTCGATTGAAGCGACCCAAGCGGGCGTCACAATTCTCGAGTCCGGGGGCAACGCGATCGATGCCGCGGTGGCGGCGGCTCTCGCTCTCGGGGTCGCAGATCCGGGTGGATCCGGGCTTGGCGGAATGACCTATATCCTGATCTCGTTCGCCGACGGCCGGTCGATCGCAGTAGATGGCTCGGCCATCGTGCCCGTTGGAGCCGACCGCAAAGCGCTGGCAGAAATTCAGGCTTCCGAGGAACGATTCGGCGCCAGGGCAGTGGCAGTTCCAATGGCTCTCGCTGCCATGAGCCACGCTCTCGAGCGGCACGGCACCATGAGCTTTGCACGGGTGGCTGCGCCCGCAATCAAGATTGCTGTGAATGGATATCGCCTCAGCCCCAATTCTATCTCGTGGGCCAACAGCTATCTCGACGACATCATGGCCTCTCGCTACCTCAGATTCGTCGCACTTGACGCCGGGGAACGAGTGGGCACACCGGGCGATCTGGTCTGCCGTCCCGATCTTGTCACCACCCTGAGAGTGCTTGCTGCAGAGGGCCCAGACTCCTTCTATCGCGGCAGCATCGCACGGAGCATGCTGATTGATCTCTCGAGCCTCGGCGGATACCTCCGTCCGATCGATCTCGTGTCGACCAAGGCGGCAGAGCTGCAGCCGCTATCCTCGGAGTATCGCGGCGCGGAAGTCTTGTCCTACCCGTGGCCCGGAGGCGGCGGCGAGGTCGTGGCGATGCTCAACATCATTGAACAACTAGAATTCGATCTGCTACGCACGCCGTCGGTCGAACGCCTGCACGTAATGATCGAGGCCTCTCGGCTGGCCCGCGCCGATTTCCTGAGGTCCGCCTCCGGCCCAGCGCAACACGCTTCCAGCCTTGCCGGCCAGCTCTCCAAAGCCTACGCGAGGGAACGCGCCAGCCTGATCACTCCCGGCCGGGCACTCCCTGAGGATCTCGTTCAATCTTCCGGTTCCGCGGCCAGGATGGGCAACCACACCACCCACATCTCGGTCGCGGATCGCTGGGGTAACGCGGTCGCCATGACTCAGACCCTGTGCCGCCAGTACGGTGCGAAAGTCGCAACTCCAGGCCTCGGGTTCCCATACAACAGCTGCCTCGAGTTCTTCGATTTCGAGAATGAGGCCAGCCCCATCTATCTGCGCCCGCGGGCGCTCTACGCGTCCAACATGGCACCGACCATCGTTCGCCACGAGGGAACACTGCTGATTCTCGGCAGCGCCGGATCCGACCGTATCCCCGGTTCGGTCGTCGAGGTTATCAGCAACGTGTTCGACCGACAGATGGGAATCCGGGACGCCGTCACGGCTCCACGCGCACTGTGGAACAGTGCTCACGAACCGGACCGGATCTGTATTGAGATCGCGGACCCGATCTCCCATGCCGACGCCGACGAGCTCCAGAGCTTCGGCTTCGAACACATGTTCCGCCTCGATTACCTGGCCGGTCCCGTCAACGATGCCCCGTTTTTCGGCGGTGTCAACGCAGTACTCTACCAACCCGCGACCGGAAAATATTCTGGTGTCGGCGATCCCCGGCGCAACGGGTTCGCGCTCGGTCCGAGAGCGATCGTGCAGCGGGAGGGGCATTGATGACGCTTCGTGTGTACCTCGAAGACCCGTATCTTACCGAGCTCGAGGCTGAGGTCGTGAAAGCCGATGCCCAGGATGGTCGTCCCTACACCGTGCTGTCGGAAACGATCTTCTACCCGGAGGGCGGCGGGCAACCGGCGGACCGCGGGCACCTCGGAAGTGCCAAGGTCCTCGACGTCCAGACCTGTGACGGTGAAATCCGCCACTTCCTCGACAAACCGGTCGAACCCGGACCGGTGCGGATCGAAATCGAATGGCGGCGCCGGTGGGACCATATGCAACAGCACACGGCTCAGCACGTGCTGACCGCTGTCGCCCTTCGAGATTTCGGCTGGCGCACCACCGCGTTTCACCTCGGAGCCGAAACAAGCGACATCGAACTTGATGTACCGGACCTCACACGGCAGAATCTCAGAGACCTGGAAGAAAAAGTCGCCGAGGAGATCAGGGCTGCCCGTCGCGTGACATACGGCAGTGCCGAGGCGGCAGATTTCGAGCGTCTTGGAGTGAGATCGCGGCTTCTACCGGAGGGACTCTCGGGAAAGGTTCGTCTGGTGGATATCGAGGGTCTCGACCTCAACACCTGCGGTGGCACCCACTGCCGATCGACCGCCGAGATCGGCTCGCTCAGCCTGCTCGGGACCGAACCGATGCGAGGCGGCACGCGGGTTTTCTTCGTTGCCGGCGACCGTGTGCGTCGACGCTTGACCGCGCACGAGAATCGCAACCTGCGCCTGAGGACACTGCTCGACACGGGAGACGAAGAGCTGCCCGATGTCGTTCAGCTCCGGCTCGAACGCGAGAAGGCCCTGGCTCGCACAAATCGCCGACTCTCCGCCGCGCTCGCGGATTCCACTGCCCAAAGCCTGTGTTTGAAATCGTCGGCAACGGTTGATGCCCACTGGTCGGAACGCGACATGGCCTTTCTGCAATCGGTGGCACGCGCCGTCGCCGAAAAGGCACCAGAGAAACGTGTTCTTCTCACCTCGGAGACCGAAGACGGCGTGTTGTTCGTCGTCGCAACAGGCGCAGAGTCCGGGCTGCAGGCCGAAGGCGCTGGGCCGGCAGTCGCAGAGGCCCTCGGCGGCCACGGCGGTGGCCGAGGTTCCATCTTCCAGGGCAAGGCAAAATCGCTCGCGCAACGGGAACGGGCTCTGAAGATCCTCCGCGAAGCGTAGACACCCGAAAAACCACGGAGGCACAGAGGACACAGAGGAAGCACAGAGTTTCTGTCGCTTCTTAACGCAAAGACGCGAAGGCACAAAGACGCAAAGTCCCCCGCCCACCCACCACCATGAAGAGGGAGAGAATCAGAACCGACGTGCTCTCTTTGCGTCTCTGCGACTTTGGGTGGGCGGGCGGAGGGGTGGCTCTGCGTTTTCTCGGGTGGGCGGGTGGAAAATTCGAAATTCGAAATTCGAATTGGGCGGGTGGGTGGACCCTGAGTCTCTGTGCCTCTGTGGTTATTCGGCACCAACCGGTGCGACGAGCCGCTTGAAATCCTCGCGATCGCGAAGGCCGTCGAGGTCGTGGTCGGTCGCCATCAGCTCGAATTGATTGAATCCCGTCTCGAACGCTCGCGCGAGTGCCTCCATCGCCGCCTCGTCATGTCCGAGAAGAGCTCGCATGCAGGCGAGGTTGTACCAGACGACCGGGTTGTCATCGCGGATCATCACCGCCAGCTCGTACGACGTGGCCGCATGTGCGTACCGACCCTCGCCCGCAGTATCCCGAGGCAGGTAGAACGAGACTCCGCCGTAGAGCGCGTTGAGACACCTTTGAGCTGCGAGCCCTCTGGCGTCCTTTTGCTCTCCCTCGTGCTGCAGCTGCCTTATCTGAAACCGTTGGGCGAGCTGGGCAACGCGCTGTGGAATTTCCGAGCTGCGAAGGGCATGCAGGCCGATACTGACCCGCTCGTCGCAGCGGCGCTCGAAGTTTCGGATTTTCTTAATGGTCTTGGCCTGATCCCGATAGGTCGCTTCGGCCTCGATCTTCCGTGCGCGGCTGCCAGCATTCGTCGACACCCCAAGACCCCCATAGGTTCGATCGATCTCGCGATACCTCCGCGCAGCGTCATAATCGCGACCTTCGTCAACCAACAGATTCGCGGCCTCCATGTCTTTGGCTAACAGCGTGCCCACCAGCTCTGCATCGACGCTTCGCTCACCCCGTTGCATGGCAACAAGCTCGAACCACTCGATTGCCTCCCGTGCCAACTCGGGTGGCATCCAGGAATGTGAGCCTTCGAAGATCGCCAGGCGATGCGGGTTGCCCTGGGCCTCGAGAAACTCGTTGAGGAGGTGCATCTCCCTGTAGTTGAAGTCGAGCGAGCCGGCGGTAGCGAAGATCGGCACGTCGTCACCCTCGAGGATCTCTGGAAAATGCCGCCCGCCGCACGCCAGAATCCCCGCCAACCCTTGCGTCGCCCTCGAAAGCGAATATGCGACTGCGGCCCCACCCGAGAAGCCGGCGGCGTAGATTCGGCTACTATCCGTCGGCAGGCGCAAGTGGATCTCCGGCCACAGCGCCTCGAGGGCGATGGTATTGGGCTCCATCGGTCCGTCGGATCGGGTGTTGTCGGAGCTGACGATCATCCAGCCGTAGGCCTCGGCAGCATCCCTGAACAGCTCGGCAGCGAGCAGGGATCGCCCGCGTGGGTCGAAGACCAGTAGCACCGGCCACAAACGATCACTGGAATATGTCGAAGGGACGTAAAGGGTGTACGTCTGGGTCGGATTGGACGCGCATTCGATGCCTTCGACCATCACACCGACCGGAACCGTGAGTGGCGGTATTTCGGCGTCGGCCAACCCGGCAACGCACGCTATCAGCAGGCCAAGAGATGCCAAGCGCATGATTGACTTACGTTGAGACACCTTTTTGGGTTCTACATCGGCTCGACTGGTTCCACCCTCCACCCACCCACGGCCAAACAGCATTACGGGTGAGGTCATCCGGCAAAATCTACGCGCGTCGCTCCATCTCTACAGCACCACATCGCTGGAAAGCCGATCGGCCGTATCGCCGTCGAGCCGTAAAGCCGCTCCGACTTCAATACAATGGGCGCGTGGAGATCATTACAACCCACCTCTCGGCCGATTTCGATGCGTTCGCCGCAGCCGTGTGCTCGGTTCGACTGTATCCTGGCGCCAAGGTGCTTTTTCCGGGTTCTCAGGAGGCGGCAGTGCGGCGTTTCCTCGCTGATACGGACCTCAGTTACCCTGAGTTCAAGCTGCGAGCTGCACGGACCGCAGGTATCGAGCATGTAGTGGTGGTCGATACCCGCAGCCCGTCGCGCCTCGGTGAGGTCCACGATCTTATCCAGCGAAACCGATGTCGGATCACCGTGATCGACCATCACACGGAGGATGACGACAACGATCTCGACGCGGATCAGGTTTTCGAACGCCCGGTCGGCGCAACCTGTACGATCGTCGCCGAACTCTTTCGCGAGCGCGGCATCGAACCGACCGAGGACGAAGCGACTCTCCTTCTCATGGGTATCTACGAGGACACCGGTGGTCTTTCCTACCGCGAGACCACGGCCGATGATCTCCGCATCAGCGCATGGCTTCTCGAACGGGGCGCTTCGCTCGGATGGGTGAGACGGTGGGTTCTCAAGGCTCTCCAACCCGAGCAATTGGAGCTGCTCAACCGGATGGTCGAGGCCACCGAGCAAGTCATGGTGGCGGGGACCCCCGTCGCGCTGTCGATGATCGAGGTGGATGAATACCACGAGGAGGCAGCATTCGTCGTACACCGATGGGTCGAGATCTTCGAGATCGCTGTCGGTGCAGTCATGCTCGTACGACCGCCGAACATCAATCTGATCCTGCGGTCCCGTCTCCCGGACCTTCACATCGGGAAGGTGGCTCAGCGGTTCGGGGGCGGTGGCCATCCGACTGCAGCGTCGGCGCGAGTCACCGGTATGATGCCCGTTGAACTCAGGGAAACGTTGCTCGAAACACTCGCAGTCGAAATGCCGCCGCCGGCGACCGCCATCGACATCGCCGTCCGCACGATTTTTTCAATCGATGACACAAACAACGTCGAGGAGACCAAGAACCGGATCAACCAGCTTCGAGTCAATGCCCTTCCCGTCCGTGACAGCGGAACCGGTGAGTTGATCGGCCTCGTAACACGACAAACCCTGGACTACGCCCTCAGCCACGAGATGGGCAACCGACCCGTGCGCTCGGTGATGCAGCCTGAGCTACCGGTCGTATCGGCAGCCATCCCGCTCGATGACCTCCGGGACATCTTCCTTGAACGTTCCTACCGTTTCGTGGTCGTCGAAGATGCTGGTCGACCCGCCGGCATCGTCACCCGGATGGAGCTCTTCCGCCGTCTTTTCGAGCAGCAATACGATACCGGTTCCACGCTTGACCACCGAATGGCGGGGACCCGCCCCGTCAGCCAGCCCATCACCCGCCTTCTGCGAGATTTCTCGCCCCCTTGGGTCCAGCGTCTGGTGTCCGCGGCCCGGGAGGTCGCCGACCGCCTCGGCGTCTCGGTTTACCTGGTCGGCGGCATGGTCCGTGACATGCTGCTCCAACGAGCGAACGAGGACATCGACCTGGTCGTCGAGGGCGACGGCATCGCGTTCGCCGAAGCACTGGCGGAGATGCTGGGCGGCCGCCACCATCCGCATGCGCCGTTTTTGACCGCTGTCGTCACACTCCCCGACGGCCTCCGGGTCGACGTAGCTTCGGCACGCACCGAGTTCTACCGCACGCCCGCAGCGCTCCCTGAGGTCGAGACTTCCTTGATTCGCCAGGATCTCTACCGTCGTGATTTCACCATCAACGCCCTTGCGGTTGCGCTCTCGGGTGAACGTTACGGCGATCTCGTCGATTTCTTCGGCGGCCGCAAGGATATCCAACGTCGGGAGATCAGAGTGCTCCACTCACTCTCATTCATCGACGATCCGACCCGGGCGCTCCGTGCCGTGCGATACGCGCGCCGGCTCGGTTTCGACATCGCCAGTGACACCCGCAACCTGATTGCCACGGCCCTCGAGGAGGGCGTTTTCGAACGCCTGTCGGGTCAGCGTCTTCGGCGCGAACTCGAACACCTGTTGGCTGAGCCACACCCGACCCCGGCGCTCGAACTGGTCGCCGATATCGGGCTCATGCCGGCCATCTGCCCAGGCCTGGAGTGGTCCGAGGACATTCAAAGCTATCTCATGGAGTTGGAAGGCCAGCTCGCCTGGCATCAGCTCGAACAGCTCGGCTCACCTCCCGAACAATGGATGCTGTTCCTCGGTGGATTGGCGCTTTCGTCTGGCCCCGACGCCGTGATCCGCCTGGTCGAGAGACTCCAGCTTGGCGGTCCGGTGAAAGACCGTTTTCTGGCGCTACCGGAGGCGGTGGAAGCGATCAAGGCGGCCGCGGAACCTGACCTGTCCACATCCCAGCGGGCAAATGCGATCGAGCAACACTCGACGGAGTCACTATTGCTCGCGATGTCAGAGCTGCAGATGGAATCGCGACGCAGGCTGGCCAACGCATCGGTCTCGAACGCGCGGACCCGGATGCCAATCACCGGGCAGCAGCTGATCGACGGCGGAATGTCACCCGGCCCGCACATCGGACGAGCCCTCAAGCTGACCCGCGATGCACTCATCGACGACATGATCGAAACCGAAGACGCTCTCTCCTGGGCACTTGAAACCGCCCGCTCGCTGGAACGGGAGACGATCCCGTGACGGCGAGACTGGCGTTGATGGTGGCAATCGCTTCTGTGGCGATTCCGCCACCGGCATCCGCCCAGGCGCCAATCGCGGTCGCGGAGAGGACCGTTACCCAGAGAGATGTGGCCACCCGTGTTTCGTTGTTCTCCAATGGTGCGGTCGTGGTTACGGTCCGACGCGGCGAAGAGCCGGATTTCTTCCGCCGGATCACTCTTCCGGACGACCAGTACATGATCTACCTCTCGATCATCCAGACCAACGCGGAGGAGCTCGAGGACGAACCGATTTCCTCGCGCATCGACACCGAAGACTCCGAGGTCGTCCTGTCGCTGCACGTCGGACCCAGCGCACCCAGGTCGTTCCGTTTCTCCCCCATGTCTGGTGTCAATCTGGCGCTGTCGAAGATCATGGGCGCGATGGATGACCTGCAGACGCAGGTATTCGACACCAGCCCTTCGGCCGAGGCTCTTCGAGCTTGGGTACCCCACGAGGGGGACCTGGTCGAGTTGATGACCGGGCAGTTTGCGACTGTGGTTGAAATCTGGGACGACGGGATGATCATCCTGAGGCACGAGTCAACCTCTATCCGGGAGTCGGTGGTTCCGAGCGTCCGTGATCAGGTGATACTCAGGATCGTGGAACGGGCACCGTGAGAATTACCGGCGGCGAGTGGAGGTCGCGCCGATTGCGCGGCCCCGGAAGCAGCAAGGCACTGCGCCCGACGCCGGACGCAATGCGGGAACGAGCATTCGCGGTGCTCGGTCAGAAGATCGCCGAAACTCGATTTCTCGACCTTTTTTCCGGAACCGGCGCAGTCGGGCTCGAAGCACTTTCACGAGGCGCCGAGTCGGCAGTGTTCGTCGAGCAGCATCGGCCCGCCGCAAACCTGATCAAAGAAAACCTCGCCGCCTTCGACCTCGACCCGAGCCGCGCTGAGCTCATCGCACGTCCCGCCTCTGCAGCGTTGGCCGATCTGACGAGGAGAAACGACCGCTTCGACGTCGCCTGGATCGACCCGCCGTTCGAGACCTGGAGGGACGGGCTCGAGATCGTGATTTCACTCTTCGACCTTGGCCTTCTCCACGACCGCGCCCTGGCATGCCTGGAGTGTCCGCAAAAGGCCGATGTTGCTGGTGCGATTCCACAGAATCTCGAGATCATCCGCGACCTGGTCGGAGGCGCCTCACGCGTCGTCATGATTGGAAAACCAAGCTCGTAGTCGTTCCCAAGTAACTGGATGTTGGATCTTGGATGTTGGATGTTGGATCCGACCAGCGTCTGAACCACACCGCCAAGGTCAGCACGTGAATCGAAAACCCAATGTCAAACATCGAATATCGAAGATCGAACGAACGGATGAACTACGAACCGACTGTGCGGCGGAGGGTGCGGGCCTCCTCGAGCAACCCCCGCGCAGCGACGAGAACTGCCGAAGGCTGCGTCGTACCCGCTGCATCGGACTCTGCTTCAGGCTGAGGCTGATCGAGATCGCCAAGCCCGGAATCATGAAGTCGTTTGAGCCGCTCCAGAATCAGATCGCGAATCGCCGGCGCGTTGTCGACGCCACGAAAGTACCCGATGTGACCACTCTTCTCCTCCCCCTCGGCCTCGTGATGATTTGCTCGACCTCCACCTCCCGCAGTCCTGACCCGCAGGTTCGAGATCCCGAACAACCTCTCCACCGGCCCCTGTCGGATCGAGACCTCCTGGACGTTGTCGAAGGTCATCGTCATCTCGCTGACCTTGCGCACGCCCTCACGAATTCGCAGGCTGCGGTCGGTGACGATATACCACCGCAGCTCCCAATCGAGGACCACAGCCATCAGCGACACCGGCAGCTGGGCGAGGAAGCCGACGATTCCGATGATCTCGATCCACCCCATGAACCTCAGAATGATTGCTTGGAAGGGCACCTTCGTCAGCACTTCCAGTTCACCGGATTCGACAAATCTCATCGCCGCGAGGGCACTGACGAGACCGATGAGGGTCAGGATCTGACCCGCACCCCATCCCAGGAGCTTCAAGTGAAAATATCGTCTCGAAGCGCGAAACACGCGTGCGGTGTCCACCGAACCGGCCGGGAGGTGCGGTTCGGGTGGCACCTTGAGAATCCGCAACATGAAGTTCTTGAAGGCGCCGATCACGGCAGCTCACCCCGATCCCGACCCGCAAGGGTCTCGCGAATCGCCCGCAGTTCGGCAGTGACCCCGCGCAGAGTTTCGGCCAACTCGCTGGTGGCAGCGGCGTCGATGCTACCAGCCGCCCCTCCCCCCCGGATTTTCTCGGCCGACGGTGTTTTGACGCCACGCATGCGTCCGTAGAGGTAATCACGAATTTCGTCGAATTCCAGCAAGCCCTCGAGGGTCATCTCCGCTCCCGAGCTGCCGCTTGCCGTCTGAACCTCGATCCGTGCCAGCTTGAGCCAGCGCTCGACGATGTTCGAGCGCAGGTGGATGTCCTGAATGCGCGCGTAGGTGAGATTGATCTCGCGCCTAAAGAGAATCCCCCACCGCATCGATATCCCTTCCTCGTCGAAACGATAGCGAAGGGTGTGATAGCGAAAGTACAGCGGAATCAGGAGTATGAAGAAGAGTGGACCGAGCAGGAAGGACGACAACACGTAGTAGGTCATGAGGGCCGGTGCCGGCCGCTCGATGGCGAAAATGGCAGACTCGTCGTATGAATTTTCGCTGCTCATGACGTGAGTTTATACCCGCTGTTGACCGGTTGTATTCCACTCAGAATTTGAGAGTTGAGAATCGAGAGTTGAGAGTTGGTTCAAAAGACGCCGATCTGCGGTTTCAGGGTGGGTGGGCGGAACTCTCAACTCTTCACTTACGAGCGTCAGTTGGTCGATTGACAAATCAGGAATGAATCCTGATATTATGACCGTCTGGGGGTTTTTGATGGCTCTGCTTCGGCCGAAAAACAAACGACGCCGCACCAAATTTCGCTCCTACACAGTCATCCGGTGCCCGTTCAACGGCCACCAGGTGTCGTTCTGCCGAGGCCTGTGCGAGCCTGTCAATGGTTACGGTCACTGCGGCCGCATCGCCGCCCATGCGATGATCGGCCGCCATCAGGCGGCCATCGCCAGCTACAAGGCACGGCCGCTCAAGGACAGGCCGAACTACTGATCGTCGCTCGATGCTGGATGCTCGATGCCGGATCCTGGATGTTGGATGCAAGAGAATTATCGGTCCACCGCTTCAGCTGGCGGCGAAGCGGATCTAGCATCCATGATCTAGCATCCAGAATCGGGTGGGGCAACCGGAGCCTACGCGCTCTTCCTTTTTTTCGGCCGCTGGTTGGCGGCGAGCACCCGTTTGCGCACCCTGATCGCGGTCGGAGTGACTTCGACCAACTCGTCCTCGTCGATCCACTCGATCGCCCGGTCAAGGGTCAATTCCTGCGGCGGCGCGAGCCGCAATGCCTCGTCGGCACCCGCGGCACGCATATTGGTCAACTTCTTTTCACGCGTGATGTTCACATCGAGATCGTTGTCGCGCGCATTTTCACCCACAATCATGCCCTCGTAGACCTCGGTCTGAGGGTGGACGAAGAGCGTACCTCTTGGCTCGAGGTGGTAGAGCGCGTAGGTTGTCGTCTTACCGGTACGGTCTGATACAAGTGCGCCGGTGGCCCGGCCCGGGATCTCGCCCTGCCACGGCTCCCACCCATCGAAGAGGTGGTTGAGGATGCCGGTGCCTCGGGTATCGGTGAGGAACTCCGAGCGGAAACCGATCAGGCCGCGCGACGGAATTCGGAATGCCAGCCGCACGCGGCCGTGACCCGGGTTGTGCATCTCCGTCATTTTTCCCTTTCGCCCGCCAAGTTTCTGGGTGACGACGCCAACGAAATCCTCCGGACAGTCGACCTGAACCACTTCCATCGGCTCGTGCCGTCGCCCGTCGATCTCGCGAGTGACGATCTCGGGCTTCGAGACTGAAAGCTCATAACCCTCGCGCCGCATGGTCTCGATCAGAATCGCGAGCTGCAGCTCTCCCCGACCCTGCACCTCGAAGGCATCGTTGCCGAGAATGCTCAGACGGATGGCGACGTTGTGGAGAGCCTCCTTTTCGAGCCGCGCACGAATCTGGCGAGCGGTCACGTATTGGCCCTCGCGCCCGCCGAACGGGGAGGTGTTGGCCGAGAAGACCATCGACATGGTCGGCTCATCGATCGCGATCCGCTTGAGCGGGCGCGGATCATCGCGATCAACCAACGAGTCGCCAATCGTCACCTCGTCGAGGCCCGCCAGGGCGACGATGTCCCCCGCCACAGCGTGTTCCACCTCGACCCTTTTGAGACCTTCGTGCGAGTACACGACACCGACCTTGGCTTCGTCGAGACCGTCCTCCCGCGCAATGCCGACCGACCGGTTGGCGTGTAATGTCCCGTTGACGATCCGGCCCACGGCAAGACGACCGAGATAGTCCGAGTAGTCGAGGTTGGTGACCAGAAGCTGAAGCGGCTCGGCTTCGTCACCCCGAGGCGGCGGAAGGGTTTCGAGAATTTCGTCGAGCAGGGGTTGCAGGTCGCCGAATTCGCCTTCGATCCCGCGTCTGCACAGGCCCTTACGGGCGTTCGTGCAGAAGACGGGAAAGTCGAGCTGATCTTCGTCGGCGTCGAGATCGATGAACAGGTCGTAGACCTCGTCGAGAACCTCGGCAGGACGCGCATCGCCACGGTCAATCTTGTTGAGTACGACGATCGGTGGCAGACCGAGTTCGAGCGCTTTCTGCAACACGAAACGGGTCTGTGGCAACGGGCCTTCTGCGGCATCGACCAGCAACAGCACCCCATCCACCATCTGCAGGGTTCGTTCGACCTCACCCCCGAAATCGGCGTGTCCGGGGGTGTCTACGATGTTGATCTTGACCCCCCGGTGGCGGACTGCCGTGTTCTTGGCGAGGATCGTGATGCCACGCTCACGCTCGAGATCACCGGAGTCCATAACGCGCTCCGCAACCCGCTCATTCGATCGGAAGGTGCCACTCTGCCACAACATGGCGTCCACCAGCGTGGTCTTCCCGTGATCGACATGCGCGATGATGGCAAGGTTTCGAAATTGGTTCATGGGGGGATCCTCTCCGACCCGCAACAGCGGGCGCGCTGTTGTAACACCTGGGGTCTTCAGGGTCAATGGGCGCAGAATGAATTCGGATTTCGGAATTCGGAATCTGAATTTTCACACGTAGGGCAAATCTGCCGAAACAGTACTTAAAAATATACTCAGTCTCAGAAATGGTTGACTTCTTTCTGGTAACAGGTATCTTTTCGATTGGCGCGATTTCTCGAGGCAATTGGCGGGGAACCGGTGATGAAATTCGAATGCTCGGTCTGCGGCTACATCTACGACGAGGAGGTGGAGGGCCTTCCCTTTGATCAACTGCCTGATGACTGGGAATGTCCCGTCTGCAGCGCGGACAAGAGCTGTTTCGAGGCCCAGGAAGACTCCGCCGCTGATGCTGAAACACAGACCGAGACTCCCGGTGAAGGCGAAGCCGGACTCGAGACCTACCTCGCCGAGTGGAAGCGCTCGTCAGACGATTTCGAAGCGCAATTCGCAGCGATCCAACACGCGGCGGTGACCGGAAAATCGATCATCGAACCGATGCGCACCCGCAAGCCGGTAGTGTCCTGGGACGAGATCCTAGTGATGGGAGCCCAACTCGCCTGTTTGCCGCAAAACGATGAGGATCCGGTTTCGACACGCACGGTGATCGGCCCCGAGGCAACGCACCCACTCGAGATGTCGATCCCGGTCTTCGTCAGCCACATGTCCTTCGGAGCCCTGTCGAGAGAGGCGAAGATTGCTCTCGCGAAAGGGTCCGCGGCGGCCGAGACCGCCATGTGTTCCGGTGAGGGCGGCATCGTGCCCGAGTCGCTCGAGGCATCGCACCGTTACATTTTCGAGTACGTTCCCAACCGCTACAGTCTGACTGACGAGAACCTGCAGGCGGTGGACGCGATCGAGATCAAGATCGGCCAGTCGGCCAAGCCCGGCATGGGCGGCCACCTGCCGGGCTGCAAGGTGACCGAAGAGATCGCCGCCGTCCGCGGCTTTCCCGCTGGCGAGGATGTCGTCAGTCCGGCGCATTTCGACGACATCACCAATCCGGATCAGCTCGGCGAGAAGATTGCCTGGCTGCGAGAAAAATCGAAAGGCAAGCCGATCGGCATCAAGCTCGCCGCAGGTCACATCGAGGCTGATCTCGAAATCGCTCTGCGCGCACACCCGGATTTCGTGACCATCGACGGGCGGCCGGGGGCCACCGGCGCCGCATCCAAGGCCGTCAAGGACGCAGCCGCAGTTCCGACCATCTACGCGCTGGCCCGCGCTCGCCGATACCTGGATTCGATGATGGCCGAAGGCATATCGCTGGTGGCAACCGGCGGATTCCGGTCATCTTCGGACATCGTCAAGGCACTCGCCATGGGGGCGGACGCCGTCGCCATCGCGTCGGCGGCGATGATCGCCATCGGCTGCCAGCAATATCGAGTTTGCGACACCGGCCGCTGCCCGGTCGGTGTCGCCACACAAGATCCCGAGCTTCGATCACGCTTCGATATCGACAGATCGGCCGAAAGGCTCGCCAATTTCTTCCGCGTCGTGAGGAGTGAGCTCGAGGACTTCACCAGGCTCACCGGTCACGAAGATGTTCACGACCTCAGCGTCGCCGATCTCCGCACCACCAGCTCGGAAATTTCGAAACATTCCAACATCGCCCACGTGGGCGAATCGACCGATTGAAGGAGGATCCAATGTCCAAGACCCAAGAAAACCTGATGGCCGCATTTGCCGGGGAAAGCCAGGCCCGCAACATGTACACCTACTTCGCCAAGGTGGCGCGCAAAGAGGGCTACCATTACATCGCGAAGATCTTCGAGGAAACCGCTATCAACGAGATGCGGCACGCCAAGGACGAGTTCGTGCTCGCCGGCGGCCTGGGCGATACGGTCGCCAACCTCAAGAAAGCCGTCGAGGGAGAGGACTACGAGACCACAACGATGTACCAGGATTTTGCAGCCACTGCCGAGGAGGAAGGCAACAAACAGGCGGCGATTCTCTTCAGGATGATCGCCCGAGTCGAGGCCGAACACCGCGACCGATACAAGAAGATCCTCGAGATGGTCGAGAACGGCACCGTCTACAAGCGGGACGAACCCATCCGCTGGAAGTGCGCGGTCTGCGGCTACATTCACGAGGGCACCGAGCCGCCCGCAAAATGCCCGTGCTGCCAACACCCGCGCGAGTACTTCGAGCCGGAGAACATGGAGTTCTGAATTTTAAATTCTCAATGTTGAATTTTGAATGACGAGGTGACCCCTTTGCAGCTGTTGAGTCCGTGGGGGTGGATGGCAATTCGAAATTCGAAATTCGAAATGCGCGAAATCCAGTGTTAGCATCCCGTCTCCCGTGATGAATCGGAGGGCAACCGCGCTTCGAGTCGTTCTCGCCGCTGCCTTGGCCGCGCCATGGGTGGCGTGCCGGGCAACGAATGAGACACCTCCTAACCGGCCGTTCATCCTCTTCGGGGTCGACGGCGCGGACTGGCAGGTCATTGAGTGGATGTGGGAACAGGACCGTCTCCCCCACCTTCAGCAGCTGGCCGATCGTGGCGTCGCCGCGCCTCTCGAGACCTTTCACCACGCCTCGCCGGTGATATGGACGACGGTCGCCACAGGGAGGATGCCGAAGGTGCACGGCATCACCGAGTTCGTAGTACCGACAGGCAAGGGCGATCAGCCGGTCGCCTCGACCCTGCGCCGGGTTCCAGCACTCTGGAACATGCTGACCGCGAGCAGTAGGAGGGCCGCGGTGGTCGGATGGTGGGCTTCGTGGCCGGTCGAGGAGATCAACGGCGTCATCATCTCTGACCGGGCGGTGCATGAACTCCCGGATCGGGTATGGCCGCCGGAACATCTCGCGGCCTTCGACGCTGAGCTCGTTCGCCTCCGCTCGAAGGAGCGGGGTACGAGGAAAACATCCATGCTCGAAGCGGATCGGGTCTTCTCCCGTGCTGCAATCGATCTCGCACGCGATCGCTACGATCTGCTCATGCTCTACCTGCGCGGTGTCGATATCTCCTGCCACTTTCACTGGCGGGCATTCGAGCCGCAGGCTTTCCCCGACGCCGACCCGATGGACCTCGAGGCCGAGCGTGAGCTCGTCGCCCGAGAGTACGAGCTGGTCGATCGAACTCTCGGCGAACTGATGACAGTGACCGACACCCAGGCGAACATCATCGTGATGTCCGACCACGGCTTCGATGCAACTGATGGCGAAACGACCCACATACGACTCGATTTCGACGCGGTTCTCGAGCATCTCGGGTTTCTGACCTCGGTCGACGGAGGGGTCGATCTCAGCCGCACCGAGCTCTACAGCTACGACTCCCCACAGCGGTCGCTAGCCAAAAAGATTCGCTTCGCGCTCGCCGGGAGGGAGATTGACGGGCGCGTCCAACCCGCCCAACGAGCGGCCATCCGCGGGCGGCTTGAAGCGGCTCTCGAAACCGCCACCTACAACGGTGGCGCACCCGTGTTTCGGGTGCGTGACGCAACCCGCAAAGAAAAGAAACGCGGGGCTGATCTCACCGTCGAGGTGCTGACCGAAGGTGCGCGGGAGCCGTTGCGGATTGACGGCGTTCCTTTGCAAAGGGCTATTCGATCGATCAACCGGCTCTCCGGCACGCACGGACGCAAGACACCCGGCATCATCGTTGCCGCAGGTCCCGACATCGTTCACCAGGCCGAAACCGAGGATCTTCGGGTGATCGACGTCCCGCCGACCGTGCTCTACGCCATCGGCCTGCCGGTCGCCGAAGATTTTGCTGGCCGGGTGCGAACCGAGATCTTCACCGATGCCTTCCGCCGCGCCCATCCTGTACAAAAGATCCCGACCTGGGGAGAGCCGGTCGAAGGTGACAACCGGGCTTCCGACGTCGACGAGGAACTGCTCGAGCAGCTGAGGGCGCTGGGGTATATCGAGTAAAGGGTTGCCGATTCGCGATGCTCGATGCTCGAAACTGGATGCTGGTTCCTGGATGCTGGATGCTGGATGCTGGATGCTGGATGCTGGATGCTGGATGCTGGATGCACCGAGCGCATAAGCCATCTCGCTGAATTGTCAAGTGGTGGGAGGGTGGATCGAGTATCCAGCATCTAGTATCGAGCATCTGGACGGGTGGTTGGGCTCAGCTGTTGGCGGCAAGAATCTGGCGCTGGATCTCGATGTTGTCGCGGTGGCCGGTGAGGTGGGCGGTCACCTTGCCGCGCACCGGGTAGCCGAGCATATAGAGATCGCCGACGATGTCGAGGATCTTGTGGCGCACGAACTCGTCGGAGAAACGGAGCTCAGTATTGATGACGTTGTCCTCACCGACGAGGATAAAGTTGTCGAGCCGGCCGCCGGTGCCGAGGCCGAGCTCGTTGATCATCTTGAGGTCGCGCATGAATCCGAACGTCCGGGCCGGGGCGATCTCCTCACGAAACGCTTCACATTCGGTCATCTCGAAGTCGTAGAACTGGTCGCCCACCGGCGGCGGGTAGGCGAGTTGGTAGGAAACCGAGAAGCCGTCCGATGGCTCGATCACCAGCGATTTCTCACCCTCACCTACCTCGTACCGGCGATCGATGACGAGTTCCTTGACCGGCGCATCCTGTTCGACGATCCCAACCGCCTCGAGCCTTTCGAGGAAGCTGAGAGCCGAGCCGTCAAGCACCGGGATCTCTCCGTGAACCTTGACCAGCATGTTGGTGATACCGCAGGCGTGCAGGGCTGACAGCAGGTGTTCGACGGTGCGGATGCTCTCGCCTTTGGCCGTCAGGGTCGTCGCATAATCGGTTTCGGCAACCGAGTTCACATGAGCGGGCATGGTGACGCCGCTCGGCAACGTGATGAAGTGGATGCCGGTGTCGGGAGGAAGGGGCTGGATCACCATGCCGGTTCGGCCGCCGGAGTGGAGGCCGAGGCCGTATATCACGCTGGCATCACGAATCGTTTTCTGGCGGCGGTCGGTGGTCTCGAGAATCGGCAGCTCCGGAGGCGGCTCGAACTTCATGATCGGTTCGATGCGTGCCCGGCTCTCCTCGAGAACCCCGGCACCGGCATCCTCGTCCTTCGCACGCTTCGCTTCGAGCGCATCCTTGACGGCTCTGAGCGTCCGGTCGTACGAGAGGGGCTTCTCGAGGTAGTCGTGGGCACCCATCTTGATCGCCTTGACCGCGGTCTCCGACGTCCCGTGGCCGGACATCATGACGACCATCGCGTTCGGGTCGACATCGCGCAGCGCCTGGAGGGTCTCGAGGCCATCCCAGTCGGGTAGCCAAATGTCGAGGAATACAACCTCCGGACGCTGTTCGCGAAATAGATGGAGGGCCTCCTCGCCGCTGGTCGTCGTGATCGTGCGGTAGCCCTCGTCGCCGAGAATCTGCGACAGGGTCGTCAGAATCCCGGTTTCGTCGTCAACGATCAGAATGAGTTCGTTCATGGCGGTTCAAGTGTGATGGTTCGAAGTTTCAGGGTCAACCCAGCGCAATTGAACTTCGGATTTCGGATTTCCCGCCCCACCCCCCGGGAATTTGGGGTCAGCAAGGACAAAATTCGAAATGCGAGGGTCGCCGACATCCCCAGTTCCTCATTTTCAACGAGTGCCCGAAACCGAAAAGTAACGCGCATCTGGGTGATGAAATACCATCGCCGAGACGCTGGCTTCCGGTTCCATCATCATTCCATCGGTAAGACTGACTCCGATTTCCTCCGGTTTGAGCAATTGCCACAGGGCGGCCTGGTCGTCGAGATCGGGGCAGGCCGGGTAGCCGAAGCTGAAACGCTTTCCCCGGTAACGTGCCTGAAAACGATCCTTCATGGTCGTCTCCGGCGGATCGGGGAAACCCCACGCTGCGCGCAGTCTGGCGTGGAGCCACTCGGCAGCCGCCTCGGCGGTCTCGATCGCGAGCGCCTGGATGGCGTGGCTCTCGAGATACTCCCCCGCCTCCTTTGCCGCCGCCGACCGTTGGCGGACCTCGTCACCGGCGCCAACCACGAAGAGGGCAACCGAGTCACGGAACCGGCCCGACGGTGGCATGACGAAGTCGGCCAGGCTCAGCCCACCCGGCCTGCCCTGCCTTCCGAATTCGAAGTGATGCGCAAACTCTTTTGTATCCGGATAGAAGAGAGTAACACCGTTGCCACCGGGCTCGGCCTGGAAAAACCGCCATACGGCCCGAACCCGCATCCATGCCTCGACCTCACTCTTGAGCGACTCGATCACACCCTGCAGTTTCTCCGCCTTGACATCGCCCTCGTCGAGCAGCCGCTGAAAACTGCCACGGAGGCCGAGGTGCTTGCCGTAGAGCATCTGCGGGTTGATGTAGGACCAGACCTCTTTAAGATCCTCCACCGGCGACCACACGACCCGGTCCGGCCGTGGTGGCGGCAGGGGTTCGACATCGGCGCGGATCACTGGTCCGGCGGGCGCGACTGCGCGCCGCGGCGCCTTGCGATCGACCGGTGTTCCCGGGGTTGGAGCGACCTTCGGAGCATCCTCCTTCTCGTCCAATCTCCACCCGTCGTCGGCGAGGCGCAGAAGCGCATCCAGCCCGGCCATGGCGTCCGCACAGTAGATGACCCGGCCACCGTAGGCCGGATCGATACGCTCCTCCGTGAAGCGTTTCGAGAGGGCCGCACCACCAACCAGAATCGGCAGTCCGATCCCGGCGGCGGCCAGGTCCTCTGCCGTCACGACCATCTGCTGCGCCGATTTGACCAACAGGCCCGACAATCCGATCGCATGCGGGCGGTGTTCGGCGACGGCCTGGACCAGGGTTTCCGGCACCACCTTGATGCCCAGGTCGACAACCTCGAAACCGTTGTTCGAGAGGATGATCTCGACCAGGTTCTTGCCGATGTCGTGCACGTCTCCCTTGACGGTCGCGAGAACCACCCGGCCCCGGGCGGTAGACGTATCGGCATCCATGAACTGTTCGAGATGGGAGACCGCCGCCTTCATCGCCTCGGCACTCTGCAACACCTCTGCCACGATCAACTCGTTGGCGTTGAAAAGCCGTCCGACCTCCGCCATACCGTCCATCAACGGGCCGTTGATGATGTCGAGAGGCGCCACGCCTTCAGCGCGCTTGAGGTCGAGATCCTCGAGCAGGCCGGAGCGGCTCCCGTCAACGATGTAGCCGGAGAGTCGCTGATCTAGCGGTTGCTCCGGCCGCACGACCGCCTGACGCTTGACGCCGCGATAGAAATCCCCGAGTCGGGACACTTGGAACTGGTGGATCGCTGCGCGTTGCTCCGACGTCTGTTTCCGCCAATCATCCGGTGCCCCCACCAACGCGAGATCATCAGTCTCACCCTCCAGGGGCGGACGGTTGAAAAGCAGTGCCTCGGCCATCCGCCGCTCCTCCTCGGGAATGGCGGCGTACCGCTCCAACCTTTCGGTGTTGACGATGGCCAGGTCGAGACCTGCCTTCGTGCAGAGATAGAGAAAGACCGAGTTGACGATCTCCCGCGCACGGATCGGCAGCCCGAACGAGACATTCGAGATGCCGAGCACCGTCGGGCAGTTCGGGAGGGCCTCCTTGATCAGCCGCAGGCCCTCGATCGTCTCGACCGCACCTCCGATATAGCTCTCGTCCCCGCTCGCGGCCGGAAAGACGAGCGGGTCGAAAATGATGTCGGTTTCGGGAATGCCAAACTCCGTGGTCAGAAGCTCGTGGCCCCGGCTCGCTATCTGGAGTTTCCGCTCGCGGGTGAACGCCTGTGCCTGCTCCGGGTCCTCGTCGATCGCGCCGAAGATCACCGCTGCGCCATACCGACGCATCAATGGCACGACGGCCGCTATCCGCCCTTCTCCGTCCTCGAGATTGACCGAGTTGATGATTGACTTGCCCTGGCAGTAGGTCAGCCCGACCTCGATCGCCTCGGGATCCGTCGAGTCAATCATGATCGGCACTTTGACCGCACGGCCCAACCGGTCGTAAAGCTCGCTGATCGCAGCCTTCTCGTCGCCTTCGGTCGACTGCAGACAAACGTCGATGATCTGCGCACCGTTCTTGACCTGACGGCGGGCGATCTCCGTCGCCTCCTCCCACTCGCCCGCCGATACCATCTCGCGAAAAGCCTTCGAGCCGATGACGTTCGTGCGCTCGCCCACCAGGAGCGGTCGGTTGTCCTCGTCGGGTTCGACCAGATCGATCCCGGTGTAGACGGCGTGCCGCTTTCGGTCCACGTTCGACACTCGAGGACGGTAACCATCCACCATCCGAGCCATCGTCGCCGTGTGCTCGGCCGTCGTACCGCAGCATCCTCCGACGATGTTCAACCAACCGGCATCGGCGAATCGCTCCAGCGCAGCTACCAGGCTTTCGGGCGTCTCCGGGTAGATCCCATCCTGGTCCGGCAGGCCAGCGTTGGGAAAGCACGACACCGCGAAGCGCGCCCGTTCGTGAATGGTACGCAGGTGGTCGGTCATGAGGTCGGGACCGGTCGCGCAGTTGAGGCCGACCGCCAGAAGCTCCGCATGCTCGATCGAAGCCAGAAAAGCGTCAGCCGCCTGACCGCCGAGCATCGTGCCGGACGTCTCGATTGTCCCCGAAACCGCGATCGGGCGACGCACTCCCGCCTCGGCGAAAACTGCCTCCACGGCGATCAACGCCGCCTTGGTGTTGCGGGTGTCCTGGCAGGTCTCGATAAGGAGGATGTCGGCCCCTCCTTCGACGAGCCCGCGCGCCTGCTCATAAAAGGTCCGGACGAGCTCCGCGAAGGTGACGCCGCCGGTTACTGAAATCGCCTTGGTGGTCGGGCCCATCGAGCCGGCGACGAAACGCGGCCTGTCCGGAGTCGAGGCTTCCTGCGCAGCCTGCACCGCGAGCTCGGCGGCGAGCCTGTTGAGTGCCCGCGCCTCCGCCTCCAGCCCGTACTCGGCGAGGACCAGCGGGGTGCCGCCGAAGGTGTCGGTCTCGATAATGTCGGCGCCTGCGCCGAGGTACGCGCGGTGAACATCGAGGATGACGTCCGGCCGCGTGCGAACGAGGATCTCGTTGCAGCCCTCGAGCTCCACTCCTCCGAAGTCCTCGGGCCCGAGCTCCTTCGATTGCAGCATCGTGCCGGTGGCCCCGTCGAGCACCAGGATGCGCTCGGCCATGAGAGCACGCAGCTCCTCGGTCCGCTCCGTCCCGGCCGCCATCAGCCGTCGGTGTTTTGGCGCGGTTTTTGTCATCGTCGTGATCTTCGAAACATCAGGTTACAGGATGGAGATGAAAAATCGCCACTGATCAATGCCTCGGATACCTGGAAACGAACAAGAAGAAATGCAAAGACGCAAAAAGGCAAATACTCAAAATATTGTCTTTCTTTGCGCCTTAGCGCCTTTGCGACTTTGCGTTGTTTTCCTGGCTGGGTGGGCGGCATTCTTAATTCCTAATTCCTAATTCCTAATTCCTAATTTCTAATTCCGAATTCCGAATTCTACTGCGTGTCGTCGATCACCGGCAGGATCGCCTGCGGCTGTTTGAACGGCGCGATCAGGTAGGCGCCAGCTGCGTGGTCGGGAGCCTGCCGAAGCATCTGAACCGCTCGTTCGTAGCCGACCTTCGCAGCATCGCCCCCGGCCGCCTCGAGCGCCGAGAGCAGGTCATCGGGCACCAGGATTCCCGGCACCTCATGGTGAAGACGCAGTGCCATTTTGAACGATCGCAACGGCCACACCGCAGCCAGGGTCGGGACCGGCAAATTGCCGGCAAAGAGGTCGGCGAAGCGATCCCACGCTCCCCAGTCGAAGCACACCTGACTCATCGCGAAATGGGCACCGTTGTCGACCTTCCTTCGCAGGCGATCCGCCTCCTTCATCGGGTCCTCGGCAGCAGGATTCACCGCCACACCGATCAGGAATCCCGGAGGATCCCCGATCCGGTTTCCCGCACAGTCGAAGCCTTCGGCCATTCTCGACAGTGCCCGCACCAGCTCGAAGATGTCGACGTGGTAAACGTCGTGGACACCCGGGAGATCTCCGAGCTGGGAGGGATCGCCGGTGATCGCCAACAGGTTGCGAATACCACCCGTCCATGCGCCTAGGAGCTGTGACTGCAGGCCCATCAGGCTCGCATCCCGCGGCGTGATGTGCGGCACCGCCTCGAGCCCCGCTCGCTGCTGGATGAGCTGGCCGAGGAACAGGGGGTCCATCCGCAGTCTGGCCAGCGGGTTGGAGTTGATGTCGACAGCGTCCACGTCCGGGTGGGCTCCAATCGCCTCTGCCGCCTCGAGGATCGCCTCGACGTTGGTCCCCTTCGGCGGATCGAGCTGCACCAAACGCACGAAACGGCCGCGATCGAGCTTGGACGCGAGCGACGAAGAGGGCTGAACCGGCGCGGGCGTCGGCGTACTTTCGAGCATCACCACGGCGGTTCCCGTCCTTCGCTCGGGCTTGAGATCGCGCGCCGCCTCGGCAATTGCCCGGATGTGCTCCGCACCGGTGCCGCAGCAACCACCGACGTACGCGGCACCGAGGCCGACCGCCTGCCGGGTGAACTGCGCGAGGTAGCTCGGAGTCGCCGGCGCCATCAGGATGCGGCCTTCGCGCTGCATCGGCATTCCGGCGTTTGGCGACACCGCGAGAGGCAACCTCTGTTGCTTCACGTGGCGAAGGATTTCGATCGCTCCCATCGGTCCCGGCGCGCAGTTGACGCCGGCCGCCACGAGATCGAGCTCGGCCAGCTCGTCGATCATCCGAGCCTGTTCGAGGTATGGATGGGGAGGCCGCTCGTGGGCGAAGGTCATCATACCGATCAGCGGAAGATCCGTAACGCTGCGCGCCGCCTCGACTGCGATCGCCAGCTCGTCGACCCTGAAGAAGGTTTCGAGTACCAGCAAATCGGCGCCACGGCCGGCGAGGATTGCAGCCTGCTCCGCGTGAGCGGTCAGGATCGTCCTGCGGCCGTCCGGTTCGTCGAGGTCGAGCACACCCGCCAGCGGTGCGATCGATCCGGCTACCAGCACGTCACGGCCCGAAATTTCCCGTGCCTCGCGTGCCAGCTTGACCGCCGCTGCGTTGGTCTTCTCGGTCAGCTCACCGACGCGACCACGCTGCATGCGTGGCCTCGAGCTGCCGAAAGTCGCAGTTTCGATAAGCTCCGAACCGGCCTCGATATAGGCCAGGTGGATATCGAGGACCTGCTCCGCGTGCTCGTGCGCTGCGACGTCGAGCCGGGAGCCCTCGGGCAGGCGTTGCAGCAGCTCCGAGCCCATGCCGCCATCGCCAACGATAACCTCTTTTGACAGCCGCCGTCGAAGCTCCTCGACCTTCATCCTATGGCCCCAGCCTTCACAAGCTTGGCCCAACCTGCCTCCAGAGTTCCGTCCAATGCAGCGGCAAGGAACGAATCGAGGTCCCCCCGGCCCACGATGGCGGCCGCAGGATACGGTTCCGGCGCCCCATCCGGTGCAATCCAGTACGCCGGGATGCCGGCCTCTCCCGCACACATCACATCCCAGCCCCAGTTGTCACCAACCATCACGCACTCCTCGGGACGTCTCCCGAGCTGATCGACGATTTCCTCGAAGTACGCAGGGCTCGATTTGGTCGCATGGCAGTTCTCGTAGACTGTGACCAGATCGTAATCGAAGCGGTCGACTCCCACCCCACCCCAGGCCATGCGCTGTTCGATGGCCGTCCTTGGGAACAGCGGGTTGGTGGCGACCACGACCTGCAAATCTCTGTTGTTTGCCCACTCGACGATCTTCGGCGCTGCGGGCCGTGGCCGGGTGAGCGGCTCGAGCCGCGGAAATGCCTCGGCGTAGAAACGGCCGAGCACAGGCTCCAACTCCTCCCGAGACACACCCAGCGCCGGGTAGAAGGTCGCCGCAAAAACCTCCTCGTTGCTCGGACCGCTACCGTCGTTTCGATCCATCGCCCGGGTCGCGTGCAGCAGCTTCTCGATGAAGCGCTTGGGATCGATAACCGACGCCACGAACGACTCCAGAGCGCTGAAGTACGCCGGGATGAAGGTATCCATCGAGTTGTCGATCAACGTGTCGTCCAAATCGAGCAACAGTGCCTTCAAAGCTGGAGAATTCATTCAGGGAGTATAGCGACACGGATTCGGGATTTCGGATTTCGGAATTCTGAGTTCGGAATGCCACCCGCCCAAGCCTTGAAAAACCGCAGATCACGCAGATCGACGTTGATGTCAAGACAACCGGCGAAGAAACGTGGGTGACCCTAGCGCCAGCCCTATTCACCCTCTCCCCTCCGAAAGACGCGGAGGGCGCGGACCTACGTGACTTTCTGAGGGTGGGTGGGCGGGGGGAGGGGGCGGGATGCATAGTGCCGGCGGCGTTTCCATCGGCAGCGCCGCCCGCCGGCGCGCCGACGGCGCGTAGTGGAGGAGGGCCGACGGATCGAAGAGGGCTCGTCCTCGGAGAGCCGGTGGACCGAGGACACCTGGCCGCGATCGCAGATCGCGGCCGGCGGGCTCATGCACGGAGCATGTCACAATCGGGGCGTGACACCGACGATGTGGTTGCTGGTCCCGTTGTGCGCGCTGGTGGCGGCTGCGTACGCGGCGGTCGGGCTGGGCGGCGGCACCGGCTACCTGGCGCTGATGACCCTCTTCGGCATCGACACCCAGAGCATGCCGTCGACCGCCCTCATGCTCAACGTCGTCGTCACCGGAGCCGCCCTACTCCGTTTTGGCGTGGCCGGACGTCTTCGCACCGACCTGCTGGCGCCGTTTCTGGTTACCGCCATACCTTCCGCCTTCGTGGGCGGACTGATCGATGCACCGCGACGTGCCTTTCTTCTGGTTCTCGCCGTCGGTCTAGCGGCGGCGGCCGCGGCGATGCTCAAGACGGCTGCGAGCCCCGACGATCCTGTCACTCCGAGCCGGGCCCGACTCTGGTCGGTGGCGATTCCGGCCGGGACCACCATCGGCCTCGCCTCGGGCTTCCTCGGTATCGGCGGCGGGATCTTCCTCGGTCCGTTGATCCTCCTTCTCGGTTGGGCAGGCCCACGCGAGGTCGCGGCGATTAACTCGGCCACCGTTCTCATCCTTTCGGTTGCCGGCCTGACGGCACACGGTCTTCGTGGATCGGTTGATCTCCAGATCGCTCTCCCTCTCGGAGTCGCGGTGCTCGTCGGCGGCCTCGCCGGTGCGCACCTCGCCGAGAGCAAGTTATCCGCTACGACCCTCAAACGGCTCTTCGCGGTCATCGTCCTCGTCGCCGCAATCCGAGCGGCCTTCCTCGCATTCTCATGATGAGTCCGGGTTAGAATGCCTGCTCGGTTTTGACCATTGCGCCGAGGAGAGAAATGATTAGCGATACCAAAGACACAGACCGTGTCGGCATCCTGACGAGCGGCGGTGATGCGCCCGGAATGAATGCTGCCCTCCGTGCAGCTGTTCGTACGGCGCTCGACTCGGGCACGGAGGCCGTTGCCATCAGCGAGGGACTTCTCGGACTGGTCGAGGGTGGCGACAGGTTCCGGCAGCTGGACTGGGACGCAGTCGGCGGGATCATGCACAAGGGTGGCACCGTCATCGGAACGGCTCGATGCGAGGAATTCCGCGCCCGGGACGGGCGGCTTCGTGCCGCGCAGAATCTGGTCGAACACGGTATTGATCGCCTCATCGTGATTGGCGGGGATGGCAGTCTGACCGCCGCCGATCTCCTGCATCGGGAATGGCCCGGTTTGATCGCGGAGCTCGAAGAAGGGGGTCGCATTTCGCCCGGGGCTGCAAAACGATTCTCTCACCTTCGACTGACCGGTATCGGTGCTTCGATCGACAACGACATGTCCGGCACCGACATGTCGATCGGCGCCGACACCGCGTTGCACCGGATTGCCGAGGCGGTTGACGCGATCAGTGCGACGGCCGCCAGCCACCAACGCACCTTCGTAGTCGAGGTCATGGGTCGACACTCTGGCTACCTTGCATTGATGAGCGGCCTGGCGACCGGCGCAGATGCGGTCTTCATTCCGGAGGCCCCTCCGTCCGGTGATTCCTGGAAGGAAATCCTACCGAAGCGGCTGCGCGCGGGCCGCCAGGCCGGACGCCGAGACAGCATTGTTCTCGTAGCCGAGGGTGCAATCGACAGCAACGGCCAGCCCATCACCGCGGTCGGGATCAAACAGGTCCTCGAAGAGAGTCTGGAAGAGGAGGTCCGGGTCACCATCCTTGGCCACGTCCAGCGCGGCGGTGCTCCATCGGCTTACGACCGTCTGATGGGAACGCTGCTCGGCCACGCAGCCGCGCTCGAGGTGTTGGCGGCTGATGCCCAATTGACGCCGCAGCTGGTCGGAGTGCGCCACAGCCGGATAACACGGCGGCCGTTGGGCGAATGTGTCGAGGCCAGCCAGGCGGTGACGTCGGCAATCACGAGCAACGACTCCAATGAAGCGCTGCGGCTGCGCGGCGACAGGTTCTCGGAAAACATCGACACGCTGCAGACCCTGCTGCGATCACTCCCGAACCCGCCCAGTGCAGGACAGCGGCGACTGCGTCTGGCGGTGCTGTCGTCGGGCGGACCCGCGCCTGGAATGAACACCGCCACTCGCGCCGCCGTGCGTCTCGCCCTCGACGAGGGCCACCAGATGCTCGGGGTTCGGGGGGGATTTCAGGGTCTGATGGACGGCCATGTCGAGGAGTTCGGCTGGATGAGCGTCCGAGGCTGGACGACTGCCGGTGGCTGCGAGCTCGGAGTCAACCGCGTCATTCCGCGCGGGAAGGACTTCTACTCCATCGCCCGCCGGATCGAGGACCTATCGATCGACGGCATCCTGATGATCGGCGGTTGGTCAGGATATGACTCCGCCCTCCGCATGACTCGCAAGCGCGAGTCATTCCCCGCGTTCGAGATCCCGATCATCTGTCTGCCCGCAACCATCAACAACAACCTGCCCGGGTCGGAGCTTTCGATCGGATCTGACACGGCGCTCAACGCGATCGTTGAAGCGGTCGACAAGATCAAGCAGTCGGCGGTGGCGTCGCGGCGTTGCTTCGTGGTCGAGGTCATGGGTCGCTATTGCGGCTACCTCGCCCTCATGGCTGGTCTCGCGAGTGGTGCCGAACGGGTCTACCTCAACGAAGAGGGAGTGTCCATCGCCGATCTCCAGGAGGATGTGGAGGCGCTCATTTCCGGTTTCTCCGGAGGCAAGCGCCTCGGCTTGATGATCCGGAACGAGATGGCCAATCCCTGTTACGACACGCAGTTCATGGTCTCTCTTTTCGAGGAGGAAGGCCAGGATCTCTTCGACGTCCGCCAGGCGATCCTCGGCCACCTCCAGCAGGGCGGCGATCCGAGTCCCTTCGATCGCATTCTGGCGACCCGCCTCGCCAAGCGATGCGTCGAACGGCTGATCGACGAGGCCGAGGCCGGAACCGACGCCGCTCTCGCGATCGGCCTGAACGACGGCAAGATAGAGTTCACCGAACTCGAAACGCTTCGTCGTCAGGTGGATTCCGAACACCAGCGGCCGAAGTCGCAGTGGTGGATGGATCTGCGCCCTATCGCCAAGATACTTGCCCAGCCGGGACCATCTGGAGACGCGACCACGGACGACTGACCCGCGTCCACGTCCGTGCCCCGCAATTATGAGCGCTCACCCACTTCAACGACACAGGAGCCACCTTTCGCATTGTCCGCCTGGAGCGCGTTACCTGATGGCGAAGCAAAGAATTCGAACAATGCAAAAGATGGCACCAACGCGGCGAAGCGAAAGGCGCAAGGAGGTGTGGGCGGCACCTCGCTCGCCGAAGCGAGACGGCCCTGTCGCGTCGACGACCCTGCTCACCGCAGCGGAAGGCGCGAAGAAGCGCCAAAATGGACGCGCTGGCGTACAGCAATTCCGAAATTCGAAATTCGAAATGCGAGAAAGAAAAATACCCCCAATACGTCATTCCTCATTCTTAATCCCAATTCGACCGGGGTTATCCTGTACTCGGAGGGCAAATGTGAAATTCTCAGCTCAGATCGTCCTTCTGGCTCTGGCACTCGCATGCGGTGGAACGAGCGAGCAACCACCTCCGTTCCTCGACGACAGCTCACAGCTCGCTGAAGGCCCCAACACCGTCACCGCACCGGACGGGGTTGAAATCGCCTACACGGTATCGGGGCACGGCTCGCCGGCGCTCGTCTTCATCCACGGTTGGATGTGCGACCAGAGCTTCTGGAAAGCTCAGGTCGAGGAGTTCAGCACGACCAACACCGTCGTCACGATCGACCTCCCCGGGCACGGCCTTTCGGGTACTGAACGCGACCACTGGTCGATGGCGTCCTATGGATCCGACGTCACAACGGTCGTCGAACACCTCGGTCTCGAGAACGTG
>JAJDNM010000030.1 GCA_022340665.1 Acidobacteriota bacterium
CTCCTCGACCGGCAAAGCCGGTTCCAGCCGCACCTGGCTCGCGGCCGCACGCAGGGCATCAGGGTGCTCCACATGGCGGCCCGAAGGAATGCCGAACAGAAACGAAATCGCCGCTCGCCGGCCGACTCCCCGCCGAGCCACGATTTCAAGATCATCCGCGAACGGACTTGCACCCGGTGTGGCGTGGAACCTGCTCCCATAACACCGCGAGTTTCCGACGATCGCCCAACCGACCTCTTCCTCGACCCCCGGCGCCACCACCCTCAATCGAGGCAGAGGGGAAGCTGCTACCACTTCCACCAGGGCTTGAAGCGCGATACCGACCCGCCCCCCGAGAGGCTTGAGCGCCGGATGCAACCTTCGTAGCACGAGCGAGTCGGGACCCGCCGAAACCATCAGAAGGACAACTTCTCCCCCGTCGGTTCGTCCCACTCGCATTCGTCGGTCGCCGCCGGTGAGCAGCGCCTCGACCGACCGGGTGGCGGGCCGTGGTATCTCGAACTCATACGCGAGCACAGAGGTCGTACCACCCGGGAGCACACCCATAGAGGTTCGACTCCCCAGCAGCCCCCGCGCCACCGCGTTATAGGTGCCATCCCCGCCGTACGCGAGAATCAAAGGCACTCCCTCAGCAGCGGCCCGAGCGGCAAGTTCGGAGGCATGTTCCGCGCTTTCCGTCAGCTGGTACTCGAGCTTCGACCCGAGACTAGCCGCCCTCGCCGCGAGCCGTTCTCGACTCCGCAATAATCGGCCCCCCCCCGCTATGGGGTTGAGTATGACGGGAACGCGGTTCAATCCGGAGCCCGCCCATCGAAGAGGCTGCCCGGCGTTCCAGCTGGATCCAGCCCGAGGTGGCGGTATGCAGCGGGGGTCGCGGCTCGGCCGCGGGGCGTGCGCTGAAGCAGTCCAATCTGCAACAGATAGGGCTCGTGGATGTCCTCGAGGGTGCCACGGTCTTCACCGATCGACGAAGCCAGCGCCTTGAGACCGACTGGACCGCCCTTGTAGACGTCGATGATCGTTGTCAGCAGCTGTCGGTCGAGATGATCGAGGCCGAACGCGTCCACTTCCATCTGCTCGAGACCCCAATTGGCGGCTTCGAGGGTGACCGAGTCGGAACCGAGGTGGTGTGCGAAATCTCGAACTCGACGCAGCAATCGGTTAGCGATCCGCGGGGTCCCGCGGGAGCGCCGGGCGATCTCGCCTGCCGCGTCCTGATCGACCTCAATCTCCAGAATGCCAGCCGACCTGGTCACGATAACTGCCACGTCGTCTCCAGGGTAAAACTCGAGTCGATGAACGATTCCGAACCGGTCCCGCAGCGGTGCAGTCAGAAGGCCTGTCCGGGTCGTCGCGCCGACGAGCGTGAAGCGTGGCAGTGTGAGACGGACGCTGCGCGCCGCCGGGCCCTGCCCGATGACCAGATCGAGCTCGTAGTCCTCCATCGCAGGGTAGAGAATCTCCTCGACCGCCGGCGGCAACCGGTGGATTTCATCGATGAAAAGAACGTCACCATCCTGCAGATTCGTCAACATCGCCGCCAGATCTCCGGCACGCTCCAGCACGGGGCCCGATGTGATGTGGATTTGGGCTTCCATTTCGTTGGCGATGATGTGCGCGAGCGTCGTCTTTCCCAGTCCGGGAGGCCCGAAGAAAAGGGCGTGATCGAGCGCCTCGCCGCGATCACGAGCCGCAGCGATGAAGACGCCGAGGTTGGTGGTGAGACGTTTTTGTCCGACGAATTCCGCGAGCCGCCGCGGACGAAGGGATTCTTCGATTGGGCGCTCTCCCGATAGTGGTTCGGTCGTCAAGACCTCTTCGGTCATGTCCTGACTCTACCTCATCGCCTCTACCCGCCCAAATGAGTGATCAGTGGGTGAGTTTCTGGAGGGCGAGACGGAGCAGCTCACCCAGGTCCGCGTCATCAGCGTCAGCCCAGACAGCCTCCACTGCGCGCTGAGCATTTCGTTGGGAGTACCCGAGGTTGACGAGTGCTGACACGGCATCTCCACGGCGATTCCCGGGACCCGGAGCAGTTGCGGCGAGACGATCTTTGAGTTCGAGGAGTATCCGTTCCGCGGTCTTGCGACCCACACCCGGTGTTCGTTGAAGACAGGCAAGATCACCAACCTCGATTGCCTCAGCGAGTTCGTTGGCGGTCATCGCAGACAGTACGCCGAGCGCTGTTCGCGGGCCGACGCCGGCAACCGAAATCAGCCGCGAAAACGCATCGAGTTCCTCACGTTCGGGAAATCCAAACAGTACAATTGAATCGTCTCGCACCTGGGTGTGGATCCACATTGCCGCGGTCTCCCGACCGGCCAGGTCTTGAAAGGCGCGCAAGGTGATCGAAACGAGGTAACCGACGCCTCCAACATCAATGAGAACTGTCCCGGGGTCCACCCGGTGCAGGCGTCCGTCGAGCCGACCAATCATGATCGCGCTGGCGCGAATCGCTGCAAAAGGTCGTTGTCGATCGTGACGTCGGTCTCCTTGCGCCTTTCGTTAAGAATCGAGCGCATCAGTTGACCGGCACGATCCGACACCAGTCGGGCACGGAGATTATCACGTGAACTCGCAATCTCGGCCGGATCGACAAGCTCCAGGGACTCGACCCGTGTGATCACGACACCACCCACAGAACCGGTCGCAAGAGGGCCGATCACATCTCCGGCACTGGAAGAGAAGACCGCGCCATCGATACCTGGCAGCACGCCAAGCGTGCCAACCGGCTGTCCGCGCCTGTGTTCGCGCGCCTCGGTGACGCTCGAACCGAACTCGGAGGCGAGGGTCGAACCGTCTTCGCCCCCACGCCAGCGATCAGCGAGCTCCTCTCCACGAGCCGTTGCGAGCGCGACTGCCCGCTCTCGACGAAGATCCTGTTCGACCTCGGTGCGGACATCCTCGAAGGGAGGAATACCTTCAGGACGGATTTCAGCGAGTTGCCAGACGATCCACCCCCGAGGCACCACTACCGGCCCGTTGATTTCGCCGATATCCGAAACAAAGGCCTCCTCCGCAAGCTCCGGTCCGGCTGCAGCACCGGGTATTGCTTCACCGGCAGAGAACGCCGGGCTCTGATTGAGAACCACCGCCTCATCTTCGTCGGCGATCGCCTGCCACGCTTCCTGCGTCTGAGGCTGCTCCGATTGCAGTCGCCGGGCGAGAGCATCGGCGCGCGCTTCTGCCTCGGCTGCGGCGCGTCCTTCGAGAACCCGAGAGCGGACCTGCTCCTCGACCTCCTCGAAGGGCTGCTGGTGTTCCGGGCGAAAACCCTCCACCTTGATGATGTGGTAACCGAACTGGCTCTGAATCGGGCCCACGATGTCTCCCGGTTTGGCGGAAAAAACGGCCTCTTCAAACTCCGGAACCATTCGACCGCGGCCGAACCATCCAAGATCGCCCCCGTTGTCTTTGGACCCAGGATCGTCCGAATGTTCAGCCGCAAGTGCCGCGAAATCAGCCCCTGATTGGGCGATCGTCGCAACACCGTTGGCACGCAGCTCAGCTTCGGCACGCACTTCATCCGAGGCGTCCGGAGCAACCCGGAACAGAATGTGTCGGGCATGCGCTTGCTCACCCTGAACAAACTCGTCGATATGCTGGTCATAGTAGGTGCGCAGCTCGGCTTCTTCAACCGGCATCGTCCGGCGCAGTCGCGAGGTTTCCACAAGGAGATATCGGATCACCCGCTCCTCGCCGCGACGGTACTCTTCCGCGGTCGCTTCATACGCTGCGCGAGCGTCATCCTCGGAAATGCTCACTTCAGCAAGGAAAGGTTCATAGCGGAGTTGAATGACATCGAAATTCGCCGTTTCGCGCTGCCGGCGAAACTCGCGATCGACTTCATCATCGCTGATCCACACGTTGTGTTCTGCAAGCTCGTTCAGCTTGCCGATCAACAAATCTTCAGTAAGGCGTTGTTCAAAGGCTTCGGGAGTCATACGAAAGTACGCGCCAATAATTCGCTTGTACATATCAGCGCCGACAAAATCGCCGTTCTCGTCGAGAAAAGATGGGTTCTCGAGGATTGCCTCTTGGAGTTCCTCGCGCGTCACGTAGAGCCCGATCTCTGCTGCCTCGGCGAGCTGGAGTTCGCGATCGATGAGAAAATTCGCCGTTTGGCCCGCGAGATCAATCTGGCTACGCAACTCATTCCAACGCTCACCGTAAATCTTCGAGAATTGCTGGTCAAGGCGCCGCATCTCGTCGAGGAACTCCGCTTCGGAAACGTTTCGATTCCCAACCCGAACGGCAGCGCTGCCACCACCACCACCACCCGCGCGACCCGCTCCCCAATCGACAAAGACAAGAAGCACAAAGACCAGGACTACGCCCCAGAGGATGAACTTGAGGTGACGCAGGTTGTCTCGCAGCCATTTGAGAGCCATTACAGTCCTCCACCGTTCCCGAAAACGGGACAGCGAAGTCTACCGAAGAGGATGGTCGGGCGCAAGCCGACACAGCTATATTCGAGCCCTTCGAGGCGCTATTTTCTCGGCTCGAGTGACTGTTCTGGGAGGGTGGTCGGCGTGAGCTTGCCGCTTGATTACGCTCATGTTACGGTGTTGAAGGGGGTATCGCCAAGTGGCGAGAGGACTGGAACTCGACTGGGTCGTCATCCGTGTCCAGCCATTACGCAAGGTGCTGGCCGTTTTAGTCGTCGGCTTGGCGGCTGCCGGTCTTGTATTCTGGGCTTATAAGAGTCTCAATCTCTCGCCAGAGGCGCGGGCCCGGCGAGCCATCGAACGGGCCGACGCCGCTCTGGCCCACGCCGAGACGCAGCCTCTGCCACCCCATTGGAAGGACGAGCTCGACCAGGCGAGTGACCAGCTGAACATGGCCCGTTCGGAGTACGCCGAGCAAAACTGGCACGACGCCGAATCCCTGGCGGGCAGCGCATGTCGTCGGTTCGAGGCCCTTGCTGGAGCCGGTAATCAGGAGCTGGTCGGGGTCGGGCAATTCTTCAGTCTCGAGGGGCGGGTGCAATTGCAGCGTGCGGGCCAAACCGAGTGGGAAAGCACGCACCAGGGTATTCCCGTCTTCAATGGTGACTTCGTGCGGACCGGACGCGATGGCAACGCCGAGATCTTGTTCGCAGATGGCAGCCTCTATCGAATATCGCCCAACTCCCTACTCGAGATCCACCACGAAATATCGCAGGAAGCCCCAGGCACAGTGAAAATGGTCGCCGGCCGCATCAACGTCTACACGTCAGGCGCTCCGTCCACGGTCACCACCGACACCGCCGAAACGGAAATTGAACGAGACAGTCGTGTGGCAGTTGATGTTGCGGCAAAGGACCAGAAAACGACGGTATCGGCCTTCCAGGGCTCAGCCCGTGTCCACGGCCAACGGGGTCAGACGGTCACGGTCAACGAGCGCGAATCCGTTGCTGCCCTGGCCAGCGGCACGATGACCGCCAAGCAGGAAATTCCAGCCGCCCCCTTTCCGGTCGAGCCACGCAACAACGCCGGCTTCGATGTCGGCGAGCATCCCGTCATCGAACTCGCCTGGCGCGGTCGACCTCGGCGAGGCACTGTTCATCTGCAGGTTAGCCGGTCAAAGAGCTTCGACGCCACGCAACTCGACGTTGACGCACCGCAAATCGCGAAGGACGTGGCTCGGCTTCGTCTCGTTTATCCGGGTACGTATTTCTGGCGGGTCGCAGCACTGGGTGAGGGCACCGCCCAATCAGAATGGAGCGCCGTGCGCCGTTTTCGGGTGTTTTCCTCAGTCAGTCAGCAACTCTTGGAAGACACTACCCCACCGGAGTTGGTCATCGATCCACCACAGCAACTCGGCCACATGTTCATTTTCGAAGGCGCAACTGAAGTCAGCGCCACGGTCACGATCAACAACGAAAAGGTCGAGACCGACGCCGACGGCCATTTTCGCAAAACGATCGAAATATACGACGAAGGCTGGACCGACATCGATATTGTCGCAGTAGATCCCTCTGGAAACCGAACGGAACGAACTGAGCGCGTGTTCGTGGAGGATTATTGATGAACCTTTCCAGCCTCCTTGGGCTGTTCTCCTCAGATCTTGCCATTGACCTTGGCACAGCAAACACCCTGGTCTATGTCCGCGGCCGAGGCATTGCCGTTGTCGAGCCCTCGATCGTCGCGGTGAATCGAATCACCAATCGAGTTGAAGCCGTTGGCGCGAAGGCCAAAGAGATGTTGGGCAAAACGCCGAGCAACATTCAGGCAATCCGACCGATGAAAGACGGCGTCATAGCGGATTTCGAGGTCACCGAGAAGATGCTCGAACACTTCATTCGCAAGGCGCATGGCAGGTCATTCTTTGTCCGTCCGAGAATCATCATCTCAGTACCTTCAGAGATCACCCAGGTCGAGAAGCGCGCAGTCAAGGACACTGCGCTCAAGGCGGGGGCGAGCGAGGTCTACCTGATCGAACAGGCAACCGCAGCTGCAATCGGGGCTGGCCTGCCGATCACCGAGCCGTCCGGAAACATGATCGTCGACGTCGGAGGTGGTACCTCGGATGTGGCGGTCATATCACTCGCAGGTGTTGTCTACTCACGCTCGGTTCGAGTCGCGGGTAACGAAATGGACGAGGCGATCATCCACTACCTCAAGAAGAAGTACAACCTCCTGCTTGGAGAACGGACAGCCGAGCAGATCAAGATCGAGATCGGTTCGGCCTATCCCCTCGACGAGCCCCTTGGTATGGAGGTGAAGGGGCGGGATTTGGTGGAGGGGGTACCCAAGAATCTCTCCATAACCGACGAAGAAATTCGCGAGGCCTTGACCGAGATCGTGTCCACGATCGTCGACGCAGTCCGTAATGCTCTCGAACAAACACCACCGGAGTTATCGGCCGACATCATCGACAAAGGCATCATCCTCGCCGGCGGCGGATCGTTGCTCAAGAATCTCGATAAAAGGCTACGTGAGGAAACCGGGCTTCCCGTCGCACATTGTGAAGAACCTGGGTCAGCCGTCGTGCGCGGTACCGGTATGATGCTGACCAACATCGATCTTCTACGAAAGATCGCCATTGCGTAGTCCCGAGCGGGCCCGCTGTGTCCGGACTCCGCCTCCGGGCAGACCGGGCATACCAAGAGCGGTACGGCCTCCTGTGTCTTGAGGCCACCCGCGGTATGATGGCGAGGTGACCCGCTGCTCCAGATTCACCTGTTTGGGTCGGGCCGATTTCGGAAGCCGACAATGCGATTAGGATCGTAACGATGTTCCGGACGAACGCGCTCCGGACGGTCCTCATTTGGACTTTGCTCGAACTCATTGCGGCGTTCCAGGTCCGGACAGAAGCCGGATCGCCAGTCCTCTCTTCATGGATGCGCACTGTGGCCGAGCCGATAGTCATTACAGCCGAGGGTGCCACCGACCTCGCCGTCGGCGTCGGTGTTTCAGCGAGAGGTTTGCGGAAAGCGCTGTCCGAAAATCGCGCGCTGCAACGAGAGAACGAGGAACTGCGTGCGCGGCAGGCTCTCATGCAAAACGACCTCGATGCTCTGCGTGAGATAGGAGGCCTTGCCGGGCCGCATATCGAACTCGAAGCAGGCTCATTGCTCGGCCGCTGCTCCTATCGGGATCTCAGAGCGGGAACGATGGAGGTCAGGACAGCCGAATTGAGGGTCCTCCGGCATGACACGCCAGTGGTCTCATCCAACGGGCTGGTCGGGAGAGTCGTGCGGAGCGAGGGTCGGAGACACTGGCTCCAACTCATCACCCACACCGCGGCGGCAGTCGCGGTTCAGACCGAAGATGCGACGGTTCAGGGCCTTGCGCTCGGTAGCGGTAGTGCTGTAATGACTGTGGCTTACGTGCCGCGCCAAGCCGAGCTCGAAACGGGTGCCTTGCTGGTAACAAGCGGCGGCGACGGTATCTACCCGCCCGGCATTCCGACTGCACGAGTCACGCGGGTTCGTGAGAGCGACGATCCATTCCTAGAGATCACTGCTGTGTCCTCCGCAGACCTCCAGGCCACTCGCGTCGTTCTCATGCTTCCCGCGTGGGCACCGGCGGCAGATGGTGATGCACCATGAAGCCCAAGATCATTCTTCTCGCTGCATTGACCTTGGCAGCGCAAAGGCTGTTGGGCGTTCCCCCCGTACCGGCCTTTCTTTCGCTCGTCATTCTGCCAATGGTGTGGGTTGTCGCGAATGTGCTTTTGGAAACAGAACGACAATGGCCATATGAGGTGCTTCTTCTTGGACTGGCGTGGGATCTACTTTTTGGGCCGGTGGTCGGTCCCGGCGGAATCGCATGGACCGCGGCCAGTTTTGCTCTCTTCTGGATGGCCTCGGTAGTGGCCGATCGCTCCCCGAAAGCCTGGGCGGCGTTTGGGTCCGTCGGCACGCTGGTCATGCACCTCGTTCACAGGCTGGCTCTCATACCACTAGGCCTCGCGAGTTTTCCGACATTACCCGACGTCCTGTGGTCGGCCGTCCTCACTGGAATATGGTGTGGTCTCGCGGCAACAATCCTGGCTCTTGATGTTGGCAAACGATGGCGAACCTACAGGGTCCGAAAACTCCGATGAGCGACGTCGAACTCCGCGAGAACATCGGCCCACTTCGGAAACGGCTGACGATTCTCTTCCTAGTGGTTTTCGCCGTGCTCGGCTTGCTCCACCTGCGCCTTATCGATCTACAGCTCGTGCATGGAGCCGAGTGGCGCGACCTCGCAGAGAACAATCGCCTCCGGAGACTGCCGATGCCCGGGCCAAGAGGTTGGATCTACGACCGTCGGGGCCGCGTTTTGGCAGGAAACGTCCCGTCTTTCGAGGCCCTGCTGTTCCCCGACGAGACGGAAAGTTTCGCAGAAGCGGGACTGTTTCTTGCGCGGTCCGGGGTAGCAGATCTCGGCACATTCAACGAGCGCATTTCCGAACGACGAATTGGACGGATGGCGCCGCTGGTTGTCGGTGAAGACCTCAGCTGGAACCAGGTTGCGGCGATTCGCTCCCATCTGAGCGACCATCCGGAGTTGTCAGTCGTCAACCGTTTTCGCCGCCACTACCCGTTTGGAGAGCTCACAGCCCATGTCGTCGGACACCTGCGCCCAATTTCGCAGTTGGAGATCGACGCCGATCCCGGGCTCGAGCCCGACACGATGGTCGGTGCGACAGGCATTGAGGCATCGGAGGAGTCCTTCATCGCCGGCAAGTCGGGCGAACGCTGGGTGATGGCGTCCGCCTCCGGCCGCCAGCTTGGCGTGGTTTCCGAAATACCCCCGAGAGCGGGTCATGACATTGGCCTGACTCTCGACATCGAGCTCCAAGAAGCCGCCGCGGAAGCCCTGGGTGATCGCTCCGGGGCAGTAGTGGCAATCGATGCCCGAAGCGGCGCTGTCAGAGTCCTCTATTCCGCACCGAGCTTCGACCCGAAGGTGTTTGGCGGTAGGCTCAGTCGGACCGATTGGCTAGCGCTCCAGGACAATCCGCTGCACCCGTTGCAGAACCGATGCCTGCAGGGCGTCTACCCGCCTGGTTCAACAATCAAACCGTTTCTCGCTCTGGCTGGTCTCGGCGAAGGGTTGGTCGATCCGACGGCCACCGTGTATTGCAACGGTTCGATCGTCCTCCACGGCCACAGGTTTCGTTGTTGGCGGCGTGGAGGTCACGGTTTCGTCGACCTCGAGCGAGCACTGTATGAATCCTGTGATGTCTACTTCTACCTCCTGGGCCAACGCCTCGGCATCGACAGCATGGCTCAGTGGCTTGAATTTTTCGGATTTGGGCAACGGACAGGGCTTGATCTCAAATACGAATCTGCCGGCCTTGTTGGAACCCCCGAATGGAGCCGCACGGTTCGAGGAACGCCGTGGTATCCGGGCGAGGCGGTTTCGGTCTCGATCGGACAGGGGCCTCTGTTGGCCACCGTCATCCAGTTGGCACGAGCGTACGCCACATTGGCGAATGGGGGCATACAGGTCACTCCCCACTTGGCTTCCCCTCCAGATGAAATAGCACCGAAGCTTCAAATCAATCGCGGCGATCTCGACCTCGTCACATCGGCTCTTGAACAGGTCGTGCACGGTGCGTCCGGAACCGCCCGCAGGGTCGCCTATTTGCCCATCGCCGGGAAGACCGGAACTGCCCAGGTGGCGCGCCTCCAAGACGGGGTTAAACCTGACGAGTTGGCTCCGGAATTGCAGCATCACGCATGGTTCGCGGGTTGGGCCCCGTTGGACCAACCGGAATTGGCCATCGCAGTGATCGTCGAGCACGGAGGTGGCGGTGGTTCGGCAGCCGCTCCAGTGGCGGGCAAGGTCATCGAAGCATACCTTCAGCGCAATGAATCTCCAGAAACAAACCCGCCCAAACCACCCCCGGTCAAGACACCGGACAGTCCGCGCCCGTCGGCCGAAGCGGGATAGAATCGGCTATGGAGCACCGCATCGACCCATGGTTGATTCTCGCCGTTGTCGGCATCATCGGAGCATCTCTGACTACGCTTCACACAATCTCCCGGGTGGTCGGCACCAATCTCCTCCTCCGCCAGGCGATCTGGGGCGCCATCGGCCTTTTCGTGTTGTTGCTTCTTTCTCTCGTTCGCCTCGATATTTACGAACGCCTCGCGCCAGCAGTCTACGCGATGGCGATGGTCGCGTTGGTGTTGGTTCTTGTGGTTGGTGAAGCACGCGGCGGCAACCGCGCCTGGATCGCCATTGGATCAGTGACGATCCAGCCGAGCGAATTCGCCCGTCTTGCCACGATTCTGATGGGGGCCGCGTGGCTTGCCCACCGTGGAGGAGGCAAATTGCGCCTCGGCGAGATCGGCGTCGCATTCATCATCGTTATTGTTCCAGTCGCACTTATTTGGCTTGAGCCAGACCTCGGTGTCGGCTTGACGTATCTTCCAGTGCTTGCAGGTATGTTGATACTGGGAGGCCTGCCGCGCGCAGTTTGGATCACGCTTCTCGTGCTCGCCATTGTCGGTGTAGCAGCATCCTGGAAATACGTTTTGCAGCCTTATCAGAAGGAGCGCGTGCTCACCGTCCTGCAACCGGAACGCGACCCGTTCGGCGCCGGCTACCAGGTTCGACAATCGAAGATCGCTGTCGGATCGGGTGGAATCAACGGCCAGGGCCTCGGTCACGGGAGCCAATCCCAGCTCCGGTTCCTCCCCGCGCAGCACACCGACTTCGCATTCGCGGTATGGGCCGAGGCCACCGGATTCTTGGGAACCACAGTTCTGATGCTCGGTTATGCTCTTCTCCTGTCTAGGATTGCCAAGGTGGCCCTCACAAGTGACAGCCGTCACGGTCTGGTCCTGGCCGCGCTGATTGGCGGCTGGCTGGTATTCCAGGTCATCGTCAATCTTGGCATGGTTGTGGGGTGGCTACCCACTGCCGGCATTACTCTTCCCCTGTTTTCCTACGGGGGATCGTCCCTCGTCTCAACCTGTGCCGCTCTGGGTGTTGTCCAGTCCGTGTGGCGTCATCGGCTGGTGAACCGATGACCGGTTCGGTTCTCTATATTTCGGTCAACCCATTCGAGTCGCGGATTGCGATGCTCGAGAACTCTCGACTCGTTTCCTACAGGGCGGAAAGACATCGTACATCGTCAGTCGTGGGGAATCTCTACAAGGGTCGGGTCAATCGGGTTCTTCCGGGAATGCAGGCCGCTTTTGTCGATGTCGGCCTTGCGCGCAACGCCTTTCTTTACGTTCGGGAGGCGGGTGGAATCCTCGATGACTTCACCGACATCTTCCTCGCAGAAGATGGAGAGGCACTGCAACCAGATTCGTCCGCCTCGGACATATCCGATCTTCTTCGTCAGGGGCAAGAAATTCTGGTGCAGGTGGTGAAAGACCCGATCGGCACCAAGGGCGCCCGCCTCACGACTCATGTCAGCCTCCCCGGTCGATTCCTCGTCTACCTGCCCAATGTCAGTCACCACGGCGTTTCCCGGCGCATCACCGACGACGAAGAGCGCGTCCGGCTGCGAGAGGTCGTCGAAAATTTCGGCGGCCAGGGGGGATGGATTGTTCGAACTGCCGGTGAAGACCAGGGGCAGGCCGAGCTCGAGGCCGATCGCGATTACTTGCTGCACATGTGGAGCCGCGTCCAAATCATCGCTGACACAGCCCGGGCACCGAGTCTAATTCATCGAGAGCTCAGCGCCGTGTTGCGCGCGATTCGGGACCTCTTCACGCATGCGATTTCCGAGGTCTATGTCGACGACGAGGAAAGCTTCCAGGAGATTCTCGACTTTCTGGAGCAATCGGATCCAAGTCTCGTGCCGCGGGTCAAGCTTTATCGTCAGACGACTGACCTGATGAGCTCGTTCGGCATCGATCGCGAGCTGGAAAAGGTCCTCCGCCCCAAGGTGTGGCTGAAGTCGGGCGGCTACCTGGTGATCAACCAGACCGAAGCTCTGGTAACCATTGACGTCAACACCGGAAAGTACGTCGGCACCCAGACGCTCGAAGACACTGTGTTTGCGCTGAACCTCGAAGCTGCAGTCGAAATTGGCCGCCAGCTGCGGCTACGTGATCTCGGCGGCATCATCGTCATCGACTTCATCGACATGGAGGATCCCGAGCACCGAGCACTGGTCTACGACACGCTCGCAGAAGAACTCTCGAGCGATCCTGCCCGCACTCAGCTGCTGCCCATGAGCGACATCGGGTTGGTCCAGCTGACCCGAAAACGCACCCGCCCGAGCCTTGAGCGCACGCTGAGTCGTGAATGTCCGTACTGTCACGGGTCTGGGCGGATCAAGGCCCTGCCGACCGTATGCCTGGAGGTCCGCCGCGAGCTTCTCGCGGTCGCGGCAGGAGCAGTCGGCCAGCAGGTCTCGCTGGTGGTCCACCCCGCTGTTTCCCAGTACCTTCAAGGGCCGTTTCGAGAGCTGATGCGCGAACTCGAAGAGACGCACGGCCTGCAGATCATCCTGCGCGAGAATCCCCTCTTCCACGAGGAACAGTTCGAAATCTCGGAGTAATGCGCGAAGTGAATGAACCCGCATTTTTCATGAGGTTTCGCCACCAGGGCGACGAGACGCAATACCTGGTGGGATTTGCGACCTGAGGGGCGCGGAGGCGCACTTGGCAGTAAGTCGAGGGCCCCGAGACGAGCAGACACCGCTGGGTGTGGTGCGTCGTCGGCCGCAGTAGGGACCTCGTGAATAATGCGAGTCAAAGAGGTTCGTACAGCGTCCGCCGCTGGCGCGGCACGAAGCCGGCCTCTTGGATCACCCGTTCCATCTCGGCCTGGGTCATATGGTATCGCGTGCCCGCCGCAGCGACGACGTTTTCCTCGAGCATGATGGAACCGAGGTCATCCGCACCGAAGTACAGCGAGAGTTGGCCGATTTTCGGGCCCTGTGTCACCCACGACCCCTGGATGTGCCGGACGTTATCCAGTGCGAGGCGCGAGATAGCGAGGGTCCGCAGGTAGTCGTACCCACCGGATGGTTCGACTTCGCCTTGAAGATCGGTTCCGGACTCCTGGAATGTCCACGGGATGAAGGCTGTGAACCCACCAATTTCATCCTGCAGATCGCGCACACCCAAAAGATGTCCGACCCGCGCCGAAACTGGTTCACCGACACCAAACATCATGGTCGCTGTGGTTCGCAGGCCGAGTTCGTGCGCCTCTCGATGTACGCCGAGCCATTGTTCCGTCGAGGCCTTCGCCCGCGACCAAATTCGGCGCCGGGTCTCGTCCTCGAGAATCTCTGCCCCACCGCCAGGTATCGAATCGAGTCCGGACGCAATGAGCTTTTCGAGGACCTCTCGGACCGATACCTTTTCGAGCTTTGCCAGGTACCAGATCTCCGGAACCGAAAAGGCGTGCAGGTGGACCTGGGGAAATGCGCGCTTGAGGTCGGTCAGCAAAGATGCATAAAACTCGAGCCGGAGTTCCGGATGGACCCCCCCCTGAAGAAGAATACCCGTGCCGCCACACGCGACGGTCTCCGCCACCTTATGGGCGATCTCTTCGAATGGCAGAACGTATGCATCCGAGTCCTTCACGGTCCGATAGAAGGCACAGAATCTGCACCGATAGACGCACACATTGGTGTAGTTCACGTTGCGATCGATGATGTAGGTGGCGGCGTTCGTCGGATTATGACGATGACGGAGACTGTTGGCGGCCTGACCGAGATCGAGCAGACTCCCGTGGTCGAACAGGGTCTGAATGTCCTCCTGTTCGAGGCGGGTTCCTTCAATCGCCTGGTCGAGAATGCTGTCGACGTCTCTCTTCATCAAAGTCCTTAACACAGAGACCGGCCTGAACGTTTCCCAGGGCAGGCTTGACGGGCAAATGGGTCGACGACCCGACAGCGCGAAGAACATTCGGCGAGACTGCCGGTGGGCCGTCTTGCCGTCGAGCCGTGTGGCCGGAGATTCGCTTAGCGAATCCCTAGCCTTGCGACATCGACTCGAGAAACTCCTTGTTTGTTTCCGTCTTCGACAGGCGCTCCAGGAGAAGCTCCATCGCTTCCACAGAGGACAGCGACGAGAGCACCTTGCGGAGGACCCAGATGCGACGCAACTCCCACTCGGGAATGAGCAACTCTTCCTTGCGGGTGCCGGACTTGTGGATGTCGATCGACGGGAAGACTCTGCGCTCGACCAGCTTACGGTCGAGGTGGACTTCCATGTTCCCGGTGCCCTTGAACTCTTCGAAAATCACGTCGTCCATTCGTGAACCGGTGTCGATGAGCGCGGTACCGATGATCGTCAGGCTACCGCCCTCCTCGATATTCCGCGCTGCACCAAAGAACCTCTTGGGCTTCTGCAGCGCGTTCGAATCAACACCACCTGACAGGACCTTGCCCGAGGGCGGCACCACCGTGTTGTAAGCGCGCGCGAGCCGGGTGATCGAATCGAGGAGAATCACCACATCGCGTTTGTGCTCGACCAGCCGCTTGGCCTTTTCAATGACCATCTCCGCCACTTGAACGTGGCGGGTCGCGGGCTCGTCGAAGGTCGAGGATATGACCTCACCGGCAACCGAACGTTGCATGTCCGTGACTTCCTCCGGGCGCTCATCGATGAGCAGTACGATCAACGTTACATCCGGATCGTTGGCGGTGATCGAGTTCGCGATTGCCTGCAACATCATCGTCTTTCCGGTGCGCGGCGGCGCGACCAGCAGACCACGCTGGCCCTTGCCAACCGGAGTTACGAGATCCATGACCCGCGCCGTCATATTGTCGGGCACTTCGAGCCGCAGCCATTCTTCCGGATACAACGGCGTCAAATTGTCGAAATGAACCTTCTCCATCGCCACTTCGGGTGGCTCGAAATTGATCGCCTCGACTTTGATGAGCGCGAAGTAGCGTTCGCCGTCCTTCGGGGGCCTGATCTGGCCCGATACGGTGTCGCCGGTGTGGAGGTTGAAGCGCCGAATCTGGGACGGCGATACGTAGATATCGTCCGGCCCGGGGAGGTAGTTGTACTCCGGCGCCCTGAGAAAACCAAAGCCCTCGGGCAGGACCTCAAGTACACCCTCGCCGAAGATCAGACCTTCGGCCTCGGTCTGATGCTGGAGAATCGAAAAAATCAGGTCCTGACGCCGCATGCCCGCGGGGTTTTCAACCCCAAGGCCCTTGGCCGCCGAACTCAACTGATTGATGCTCATCTCCTTGAGCTGATTGAGGTCAAGGCGACCGTCTGGGGTGTCATCGCCGGTTTTGACGGCGGTCTTTTCGTACTCCTCGATCTCATCCTCGAGATCGAGTGGGATGACGACCGCCTCTTCATTTTTGTTGTTCTTCTTCTTGTTACCCATTTCCATCACTCCGATGCTGTGTTCTCCAGCGATTTACCATGTCATCGATACCGGCCAGCAACTCCCGTCGACCTTCTCCCGTCTTCACACTCACCGCCAGCGGTGGCACCGGCAAGCCGAGTTCGCGCTGGACCGCCTGTTGGGTTCTCGCCCGTTGGCCGCGTCCCACCTTGTCCGATTTGGTGAGCACCACCTGCCGATCGAGCTCCGACGCCAGCAGGAGTTCCTGTAGATCCCTGTCCCGTGTGGTGAGGCCGTGACGGATATCAACCAGAGCCACAACCCCGGCCAGCCGATCCTCCTCGAGGATATAGCGGGACAGCTCACGACCCCAATCCTCGCGCAGCTGCTTGCCGACCTTGGCGAATCCGTAGCCCGGCAGATCGACCAGGTAGAACGAGCGATTGATGAGGAAGAAGTTCAAGGTGCGCGTTTTTCCCGGAGACTTCGCGACTTTGGCCAGAGACCGTTTGAAGAGCCAGTTGAGAAGGCTCGATTTCCCGACATTCGACCGGCCGGCAACCGCCACGTGGGGAAAGTACTCCGGTGGACGGTCGGCTGGCGTCAGGGCCGATCCACGAAAACTGACTTCGGTGATTTCCAAAGAACTCAATGTGCCAACGGCGACGACTCGACCCGCGGCTCGGGTTCGCCGGACTGAGTGGCGACATCTTTTTCGACATTCGTAACGAGGGCGTGTTCGAGCACTTCATCCATGTGGTTGACAAAGAGAAAGGTCATTTCCTCGCGAACATCCTCGAGGATATCCTCGAGGTCTTTTTCGTTTTCGGCCGGCAACAACACCTCGCGGATTCCCGCACGATAGGCTGCGAGTACCTTCTCCTTGACACCGCCGATGGGGAGCACGTGTCCGCGCAGAGTGATCTCCCCGGTCATCGCCACGTCGACCCGAACCGGGGTGTCGGTGAACGACGAGACCAGCGCTGTCGCGATGGTGATACCTGCGGATGGCCCGTCCTTTGGGATGGCCCCTTCCGGCACGTGGACATGCACATCGGACTTCTCGAAAGCCTCGCTGTCAATTCCCAGTATTTCCGCTCGTGAGCGGACAAAGCTCAGGGCGGCGCGTGCCGATTCCTGCATGACATCGCCAAGCTGCCCCGTCAGGGTGAGCTGGCCCTTGCCGCGCATCAACGTGGTCTCCGTCAACAGGAGTTCACCACCGACTTGAGTCCACGCGAGACCTGACGCGGCGCCAACCTCGGGCTCTTCCTCCCGCCGTTGCGCGCGGTATCTGGGCTTGCCCAGCAGCTCGCCGATAGTCTCGGTCGTTATCTCGATGGTTGAGCCTTTTTTGATTCTGTCTTTGAGTACCCGCCGGGCGAGTTTGCGACAAACAGACGCAATCTCTCGCTCGAGGTTTCGCACGCCGGCCTCGCGTGTATAGCGTTCGATAAGTAACATCATCGCGTCGTCCGCAAACTCGATGTTGAACTTCTTGAGGCCGTGCTTTTCGATCTGGCGGGGCACGAGGAAGAGGCGCCCGATTTCCATCTTCTCCTGATGCGTGTACCCGGAGAGCTGGATGACCTCCATCCGATCGAGCAGGGCTGGTGGAATCGAGTGGGTCACGTTGGCCGTGCAAATGAAGAAGACCTTCGAGAGATCATATTCGACGTCGAGGTAATGGTCGTGGAAGGTGTGGTTTTGTTCGGGGTCGAGAACCTCGAGTAGCGCCCCCGCGGGATCACCGCGGAAATCCGCCGCCATCTTGTCGACCTCATCGAGGAGGAGCACCGGATTGACGGTACCGCCCTTTCGCATCATTTGGATGATCTGGCCCGGAAAGGCTCCGATATAGGTTCTTCTATGACCGCGTATCTCGGCCTCGTCGCGAACCCCGCCGAGGGACAGACGGACGAACTCCCGGCCGGTCGCGCGGGCGATCGAACGAGCGAGTGAGGTCTTGCCCGTTCCCGGTGGTCCAGCGAAGCACAAGATGGTGCCGGTGGTTTTGCGCACCAGTTGCCGCACGGCGAGGAACTCAAGGATTCTATCCTTGATCTTTTCCAAGCCGTAATGGTCTTCGTGCAGGACCTTCTCGGCGCGCTCAATGTCCCGGATCTCGCGCGACGCCTTCTTCCAAGGAACCGCCAGCAGCCAGTCGACATAATTTCGCGAGACCCCGGCTTCTGCGGAGACCGGGGGCATTCCCTCAAGCCGGCGTAGCTCGATCTCGGCCTTTTCCTTGGCCTCATCGCTCATGCCGGACTCTTCGATCTTTTGCTTGAGCTCTTCCAGTTCCTCGGTGTTATCGCTTCGCCCGAGCTCCTCGTTGATCGCCTTGATTTTTTCTGAAAGGTAGTATTCTCGCTGCGCTTTCTCCATCTGCTTCTTGACTCGCGACGAGATTCGGCGGTCGATATTGAGCTTCTCGATCTCCATGTCGAGAAGGTCATGAAGGTGATGAAGGCGGTCGATCGGCTCGATGATCTCGAGCAGTTTCTGTTTCTCCGCAGTCGGTTGAGAGAGGTGAGCGGCGAGAATGTCGGCAAACTGGTCGGGATCGTCGGTCTGCAGGGAAGCGAGAACCCCTTCTGCGGAAAGGTGATGTGAGAGCTTGGCGTACTCTTTGAAGAGCTCGACCAACTGGGCCATATAACTGGTCACGGACTCGTCTTCAGGTGCCTGCGACCTCAACCGTTCCACCCGTGCCATCAGACACCCGTCATCGTCTTCGATTTCGAGCAGGCGGGCGCGGCTGAGGCCTTCGACCATCACCTTGATGTTGCCGGAGGCGAGTTGCAGATGTTGCACCACTCTGGCCACTACTCCGAGGCGATGGATGTCTTCTTCAGTCGGCTCATCGACTTTTGGATCGCGTTGAGTCGCCAAGAAAATCTGCTTGTCCGGCCGGCTCAGAGCACGTTCGAGGGCCACAACCGACGGGCGCCGCCCTACCACGAACGGTGCCATCATGTGGGGATAAACGACCATGTCACGCAGTGGAACTGCGGGTAGCTGAACGGTTGAGGATTGTGAGTTCATGAATTCTCTTTTTGATGAGATGTATTTTCATTGGGCCGGGATCGACCCGTCACTGCAATTTTAACTGACTTTGCGAACTACGGGCAGTGGCGGCACGCGACGTTTCACCACCTCTCGCGAGATGACAAGCTGCTTGAGATCCGGAAGGGAGGGAATCTGGTACATGATGTCGAGCATCAGTTCCTCGAGGATGATGCGCAGACCGCGGGCACCCACCTTGCGCGTAATCGCCTCTTCCGCGACCGCATCGAGCGCGTCCGCGGTGAACGACAGCTCGACGCCTTCGAAAGAGAGAATGGTTTCGTACTGTCGCACGAGGCAGTTTCGAGGCTCGGTCAGGATTCGTACCAGCGCTTCGTGGTCGAGCTCGTGCAGATTGGCGACCACAGGAATCCGGCCGACGAACTCCGGGATCATGCCGTACTTGATGAGATCTTCGGGGTGAACCTGGGCCAGGAGTTCGGCCGAGCCAGGCTCGTTGCCACCGAGATCCACGCCGAAACCGAGGCGCTTCTGATTGAGGCGGTCAGCAATCACCTCGTCGAGGCCCACGAATGCACCACCACAGATGAAAAGAATGTTGGTCGTGTCGATCTGCAGGAATTCCTGATGGGGGTGTTTCCGCCCACCCTGGGGCGGAACGTTCGCAACCGTTCCCTCCAGAATCTTGAGAAGCGCTTGCTGGACGCCCTCACCAGACACATCCCGGGTAATCGAGGGGTTCTCCGCTTTTCGTGCAACCTTGTCGATCTCATCGACGTAAACAATCCCGCGTTCAGCGGCATCGCGGTCTCCCCCGGCCGCCTGATAGAGGCGGAGAAGAATGTTTTCGACGTCTTCGCCGACGTAACCCGCTTCGGTCAACGTCGTTGCATCGACGATCGTGAAGGGTACATGAAGCTGCCGGGCCAGCGTCTGTGCCAACAGGGTTTTACCGGTGCCCGTCGGCCCAATGAGGAGGATGTTCGATTTTGCCAGTTCGACGTCGTTACGTCCTCGGCCAGTCTGGTACTCAATCCGACGGTAGTGGTTGTACACCGCAACGGAAAGCTTCTTCTTCGCGGATTCTTGACCAATCACATACTCGTCGAGATGATCTTTGATCTCGTGCGGCTTCGGAAGGACTTGCTCGCGCGATTTGGATTCGTGGACACGATCTTCGGCAATGATGTCCAGGCACACCTCGACGCACTCGTTGCAGATGTAAACTGTCGGACCGGCGATCAGCTTGCGCACCTCATGCTGGCTTTTGCCGCAGAAGCTGCACCGTAGCATGTCACCGTCGCGCTGGGACATCAGACCCTCCTCGGTCTATTGTATATCAAACGAACGCTAGGCACAGCGGTTACCACAGCCCTATTCTCTGGAAACAATGATCTTGTCGACAAGCCCGTATTCCAACGCTGCTTGAGCCTCGAGGATGAAATCGCGATCGGAATCTTCGTGGATCTTTTCGATCGGCTGACCGGTGTGGTTGGACAGGATCTGATTGAGCCGCTCCCGTACGCGAACGATGTCTTTGGCGTGGATATCGATGTCGGAAGCTTGCCCCTGGAGGCCCGCCATCAGCGGTTGGTGCAGGAGCACCCGGCTGTGGGGCAACGCAAATCGTTTCCCCTTCGCCCCGCCGGCGAGCAGCACCGCGCCCATGGACGCTGCTTGACCGAGGGCAATGGTCGAAACATCCGGCTTGACGTACTGCATGGTGTCGTAGATTGCGAGACCCGCAGTCGTCGAACCCCCAGGAGAATTGATATAGAGAAAGATGTCCTTCTCGGGCTTCTCGGCTTCGAGGAAGAGAAGCTGGGCGATCACCAGCGACGCCACCTGATCATCGATGGCGGTCCCGAGAAAGATCACATTGTCCTTTAACAGTCGAGAATAGATATCGTACGCGCGCTCGCCGCGGCTCGTCTGCTCCACGACCACAGGAACCAACATCACTCCACCTCCCCGCCGGCGCGGCGGATCATCTCGTCTACCGTAGCCGCGATTCGCGCTGCATGGCGCACCCGCTCCAACTTCCCTTCGGCAGCTAGGTTGGCCTTATGCTCGGCCGGCGGCGCGCCCTGGCGGACGGCTTCGGCGGCGACGTACGCGTCGACTTCGGCCTCCGGCACCGGCTGGTCCCATTTCTCTGCCAACTGTTCGAGGATGAGCGTGTCGAGCACTTCCTGCCGCGCAGCCGGTTCGGCCTTGGCGGCAATCTCCTGCCAATCGATCTTCTCGGGGTCGACATCGACCCCCTGCATCGCCATCGTGTATGCGTACCGGTCGAGCTGCTCACGAAGAGTCGATTGCACAAGCGACGACGGGAGCTCGCCCTGGTCGATGTCAGCCTCGAGATGATCTAGGACGAACCGGCGCCACTGGTTTCTCCGCTCGGCTCGTTTCTGTTGTTGCATAACGTCGCGAATTCGCAGCCGCAACGCTTCGAGATCGTCGAGCCCGAGGGTGGTCGCGAGATCATCGTCGATCTCCGGCAGGACCTTCCGCTTGAGGCCCTTGACCGCTATGGCGTAGGTGACCTTCTTGCCGGCCTTTTCCGCGTCCTCGAGATCATCCGGCAGGGCTTTGGTGGCGAAACGTTCATCACCGACCTTGGCACCCTGGAGCGCCTCGTTGACTTCGGGCGGCACTCTGTCAGATCCGAGCACGAAACTTGCGTCCTCTTCGTTGTACGGCTCGTCCTCGCTGTCCTCGACCTCTCCCTTGAGATCGACTTCCACCAGCATGCCGTCCGAAGCCTCGTCGTCCTCAGCCGGTTCCCAGACAGCCTGCTCTTCCTGGATCTTTGCGAGCTCTTCGGAGATCTCGGCGTCACTGACCTCAAGCGTGGCCTCGGGTAGGACAAGCCCCGAAATTTCAGGCAGTTCGTACTTGGGTCGCACTTCCAACTCAGCCGCGAAGGAGAACCCACCATCATCGTCGAATTCGAGATCGCGGATTTGCGGATTGGTGATCGGCTCGATTTCGCTTTCGCCTTCGAAGACCTCGCGCCAAAGAAGGCCGGTCAAGTGTTCCTGCAGCTCTTCGCGAATCTCGTCCGCGTATCGCGTGCGTACCGCCGCAACCGGAGCCTTACCCGGGCGAAAACCGGGGATACGAGCATTCCTGCGGATATTACGGATGATTCCTTCTCGTTCGCTTTCGACAACTGTGGGATCGAGGTGAGCCGAGATCTCAACCGTATGGTTCGCTCGGCGGTTAAGTGTGTAGGTCATTCAATTCTCCGTTGGGTCGGGCGTTGCAACGGCTTGGTGCGAAAGGGGGGACTCGAACCCCCACGGGGGTTACCCCACGAGATCCTAAGTCTCGCGCGTCTGCCAGTTCCGCCACTTTCGCGGGAAATTTGGTGAGCCGTGGAGGAATCGAACCTCCAACCTAGTGATTAAGAGTCACTTGCTCTGCCAATTGAGCTAACGGCCCACAGCCAACGGGCACTATACGAAAAAAGCGTGCGGGGGGCAACCCCTCTCGTCCACGCGACGGCCGGTTGCGGGGTCTTGAACACGGCTCTGCGGCAGTACGGCCTATCGGCGTAATTTTGAGGTGTGTCGGGCCGTTTAGCCCGCATTATTCATGAGGCCTCGTAGCGAGGGCGGCGAGGTGCCGTGCCCAGTGGGGTCGGCGACCCGAGGGGCGCGGACAACGCTGTGGGAATCAACAGTTAGGCCGTCGAACCGTGTGGCCGTGAAGCCAGCGAATTCCGGAGCGCAAGTACGACATCGGCGCAGGTCGCCCGGAGTCGCGATTCACTTGTGTACGAGATGCTTGATCTCCGAGCGTCCGAGGTCCGATTCGGCGACAATCACGACCGCCGAAGTTCCGCCGGCAAAGGCTGGCATATCGGCCTCGGCCGAGAAGGTGCCATCTTCACCGGTTGAACCCTCGGCGAGGACCGCGCGGCGCGGTTCGGCGGTTGACTTGAAGAGCACCGAGATCTTGACGTCGACTTGCGGCGCGTTGCTCTTCGAGTCCACGGCTGAAACCCCGACCGGGGCGACCACGCCGTAGGTAAAGTCATGATCCACCGTGGCGCGGAGAATCAGGTGAGCCTGGTTCCGTTGTGCTTCGAGGTAGTCGAGAATGACCTGGTCGAGGGACTGCTCTTCTTGCGGTTCTTCTGGCACCTCATCGCGATACGTGATCGTGGTGTCGTCGTCCGCGGCGATTTGCTCGATTTTGCCGGTCAGGCGCGCCAGTCCTCCGGATTGGACCGCGTCGACTATCGAGCGGTGTTGGCGTTCCATAAGGGAGGCCACTGCTTCCCTGTCAACATCCTGCGCGACGAGATCGTCGTATGGTGTTCGTTGCGTGTAGAGAATTTCTCCGGAGGTGTAGACGAGGGATTCGACGAGAGGGTTGGAGCGCCCTTTGTCTTCCGTCTGCACATGATAGGTGGTGCCCGCGTGCTTGATGTCCGTATTGAAGCCAGTCAAGACCACAGCGGTCAATTCCCTCCTCATAAAAGGCTAACTCGAAGGTTGTCTGTGGTCAATTACACCCCCCTTCATCCGGGCATCAGCATTCATCATTACGGCTTCGGTGCCGCGTCTTTAACGATCGTTTTACAATTCACTGGTGGCACGACTGACGATTCTCTTCTTCTGCATCGGAAACAGCTGTCGATCACCAATGGCTGAAGCCATCACCCGCGCGCTCGGCGGAGAGCGGGTCGATGCCAGATCCGCCGGGCTCAACCCTCTCGGGTGGATCGCCGACCAGACGATTCAAACTCTTGAAGCCCGAGGAATTGCTACCGATGGCCTGTTCTCGAAAGGGCTCTGCGATATCCATGTTGATGACATTGACATCGTTGTGTCCCTGCTCGGACAGAGGGGCTTCGACCACATACCGGCGAGCGTCGGCGGCGACCGTCAAGCATGGGACATCTCCGACCCGTTCGGAGAAGACGACGATTTCTATTTCGAGGTTGCTCGCCAGCTCGATCACCGAATTCGCGAACTTCTCGCCAAAGAGTTCCAACAGGAACTTCTGTCTTCCTGAGAGCTCTCACTGGTTGAGACGGCGTGTGGCAAACTGGGCTCGTGGACTTCGACCAAGTTTACGAGCGCTTTCGGCAGCCGGTGTGGCGCCTTGCTCGCCGGCTCACAGAATCAGAGGAGGAGGCGCTTGACACCACGCAAGAGATTTTTCTCCGCATTTGGCGGGGTCTTCCCGGGTTCCGTGGAGATGCGAAACTCTCGACCTGGGTGTTCCAAATCGCCTGGAACTACCTCAGGGCGCATCGGCGGAAGATGGGTCGTGGCCTGCAAGTGGTGGGCGATGACATGAACGATGTTCAGAAAATCGTTGAATCTGCTCAGGATTACAGACCTGATCCAGAAAGACAGGCACAGGCCTCCGAGCTTCTCGCCCGGGTCGAGGCGGCGCTGCATGAACTCCCCGAGCACTACAGTATCGCCGTGTGGCTGCGGGATGGGGAGGGTCTCAGCTATCAAGAGATCGCCGAGGTCCTCGATGTCCCGATCGGTACGGTGCGCTCGCGCCTCGCGCGAGCACGGGAGGCGTTGAGAGTTTTGGTGGAGTCATGATGAATGAAGCGACCGCCGAACTGCTGAGCCGCCACCTTGATGGCGATCTCAGTCTCGATGAAGAACGGGAGCTTTCGGGAAAGCTCGACGCAGACCCTGCTCTTGCCAGGCGCCTCGCCGAGATGCGGCGCATCAAGGGCTCGATCGCCGCCTTGGCGTCTGAAGACCTCCCTCCCGCCGAGCTCGACAACGTCATCGAACCCCTCCTGCGCGAGAAACCATCGCCACTGACAACCCAGCCCTGGACACGGTGGCTCGCTGCCGCTGCGGTGGTGGTACTCGGTCTTACGGCGATCGTCGCACTCAACCAGCGCAGCCCCTCCGGTCCAAACGTGAGCTCGATCGGCAAGGTGGCCGAGAATCGGCAGGAACCACGCGAACGGTTTCAACTGGCACCGTTGCCAACCAGTGCGCTTCCCATCGAGGAACGGCCGTTGGGCTCGAGCGACAGGCTGTTGGCAAGTCCGGTCCCGGAGGTCGAGCTTGATAACCCGCCACCGCTCGACGTGCGCGGACCACTGGAGAAGGGCGCGGAGATGGCCCGCACAGAAACACGAGCCAGTGCTCTCGAACATGATGCCGAAGCAGAAGACGATTCGGCAGAAGCCGGCAGGGCGGTGCCAGCAGGCTTGGCCGAGAAGGCCGCCTCTGACCTAGCGGAGCGGAAACGTGTCCAGGTCGGGACAGACGAGGGCGGGGTGGAGGCACAAAAGAAACGGCTTCCAAAAGACGCTCGCGCCTGGGAGTCCGCACCGCCGAGGGGGCGGGCACAGCTCTTCGTTTTCGTTGGCGAAGACTCGGCCTGGCGCGAGTTCACGCCGGCACACGTCTGCAAGGCCGGTCGCTACATGGTCCGGATCGTTGTCACAACCGGTGTGGTCCGTGAAGCGAAACCAATTGGTGGAGCCGCTTCCGCCTCTCCCTCTCAACGGTTATGCGCTGCGGATCTCGTCATCGGCCTCGAAATCGAAGACATCGTCGACGGCCAATACTCCGCGGAGATCGTCATTGAACCGCGAGCCGTTAGCAGGAATTGAGCCTGCGCTTCTTTTCTAGAAGCTCCCGAGGGCCTCACGCTCATCGTCAAATACGTCAAACACGGTGATGAGCTGCGTCACCTGCAAGATATCGTTGATTTTGGGCGACAGGTGCATGAGCTTGAGTTGGCCTCCGCGTTTGGCGACTGTCGTATAGCAGGCCACCATTTCGCCGATGCCCGACGAATCAATTGCAGTCACATTCCCGAGATCAAAGATGATGTTGGTCTTACCGTCCTCTAACGCCTGCGAAACCAGCTCACGAATCTTGACGTCGCCTGCGCCGATCGTGATCTTGCCTCCCAGTTCGATAATGCGGACATCGCCGACGTCACGAATATTGCTCTTCATAAGAGTTCACTCCTTTGCTGGGGGACCATTTCGGGATGCAGTCCACAGCTGCGCGCTCACGAACGGTCACTGTCATTGTTTGCCAAGTCCTTGACCATCACCACAGCCGTGCCGCCGGCCGGTGTAGTGCTGAATTCAACGCGGTTCATGAACTGCCGCATGTAGAAAATACCCCTTCCACTGGGGCGCAGCAAATTCTCGGGATCGGTTGGATCTGGTATTTCTTCCGGGTTAAAGCCCTCTCCCTCGTCCTCGACACGAATCGTCACCGTCGAGTTGTTGATCGAGTAGGCGACTCTGACAACCCGGTTCGGGTCCTGGTCGTTTCCGTGCCGCACGGCGTTGGCCACCGCTTCGCGCAGGGCGGTCACGAGCCAGTATTCCTCGTCATTGGCACAACCCGCACGCTGGCAGAGATCAACCAGTGCGCGTTCCGCAACCTCAATATTTTCAAAGCGACTCGCTAGGATGAGGCTGGCTTCCAGAACTTGATGATCCATCATGAGCCGGCAGAGTATAGCAACGCCACGGTCCGACGGCCTCAGTCGTCCTCGCCTTTGCTGTCATCCGGTTCCACCATCTGCAGAATCCACTGGTGGAAATTTTCTTCGGCGGCGGACACGGGCATGGCGAGAATCTCGGGAAGCTCGTAGGAATGAAACTCGCGAATTGCTGAAGACACATCGTCGAAGAGTTTCTCGGGCGTCTTGATGAGGAGGAGATACTCGGAATCCTCGCACACCTTGCCCTTCCAACGGTAAATCGATCGCAGGCATGGCACGATGTTGATACACGTCGCGAGCCGCCGCGCGATGAGCTCCTCGGAGATCTCGACCGCCTGCTGTTCAGTGCCCACGGAGGTCATGACAAGCGCGATTTTCTCAAGGTCAGCCATGGCCGAAAGCTAGCCGAGATCTGTTGGTGAGTCAAGGAGGACCGGCAAGCCACTCGGATCAGTATCTTCGCAGCAGGCCGACGATGATTCCCTGAACCCGGACATCTTCGGCCGGCGCGATCATCGGCGGCATGGACGGATTCGCCGGCTGGAGGCGCACCGCGGAATCCCCCTCGCGGTAGATTCGTTTCAAGGTGACCTCGTCTCTCACCAATGCAACGACCATCTCGCCATCCGGCGCGGCCGCCGACCGTTGCACGACAACGAGATCTCCGTCGTTGATGCCCTCTCCGACCATCGAGTCGCCGCGCACTCGCAGAACATAATGATCTCCCGACCGCAAGAACTCCGAAGGCACAAATATCTGTTCCTCGTCAGGAATGGACTCGATTGGCGACCCGGCCGCTACGACACCGAAAAGGGGGAGACTGGCAGAAATGGGGCTCTCCAGATGCGGCGAGAGAACGAGGCCCCGCTTCTGGTGTTTTTCGCGCTGCAGGAATCCCTTTTTCTCAAGATGGGCTATATGCTTCTGTGCACTGGCGGTGGAGCGGAAGCCGAAAGCGTCTGCGATTTCCTGCAACGTCGGCGCTATGCCATCCATCTCGATCCGGCGAGAAATGAACTCCAACACGTCCCGCTGCCGCTCAGTGAGGTAGGTCATAATCGTTCTCCTCACCACCAACCATAGGTGACAATAAGGCGTAAGTCAATCCTGGCACGAAAAAGCGCGCCTTGCGAACGCGCTTTCATCCGAATCTGAAATGGTCGGGGCGAGTGGACTTGAACCACCGGCCTCACGGTCCCGAACCGTGCGCTCTACCAGACTGAGCTACGCCCCGCCGGGCGGCCACTCTAGCCAATTACCGCGCGTGACGCAACCCTCATCCCCGGTCTCTCGGGAAGTCCGCCGCCGCTCTGCCACCAACGGCGACTGCGGCGTCTCGGAGGACGCCGGCTAGAGACCGAAGAGCGTCGCCAGGATGACGGCAATCGACAGGGGGCACACCCACCGCACGAAGAACTGCCAGATGCCGCTAATGCGCGAAAAGAAGGCCGAGGTCGATCCGATCTCGGCTGCAGCACGCTGCAGGCCCCACACGAAGATACCGAAGAGACACAACATCAGAGAACCGAAAGCGAGCGAGAGATTTCCCCAAACGAAGTCCATCGCGGCAAAGAATCCCGGTTGCCCGAGAATCGTCTTGGTGGAAAAGGGAACCATCCCAGCCATATCGAGAGCCGAAGGGATACCCACAAGGAACGTTGCCCCACCGACCGCCCATACCGCTCGTGAGCGTGGCCAATCCAGCTCATCGACGAAATATGCCGTGACCACCTCAAGCAGGGAAACCGTCGAGGTCAACGCGGCGACCGACAAGAGAAAGAAGAACAAGAGCGCCACACCAGTGCCGCCTGCCATCTCCGCAAAGACCGCCGGCAACACCTGGAAGATGAGCGTTGTCCCACTGGCCGGGTTTTGGCCGAGGGCGAAGACGGCCGGAAAAATCATCAGTCCGGCGAGGATCGCAATGGCTGTATCGAAAACAACGACCCACGTTCCGCAGCGGAGCACATCCTGTTTCTTCGACAGATAGGAGCCGTAGGTCAACATTGCGCCCATGCCGAGAGAAAGAGAGAAAAACGCCTGTGACATTGCGTTGAGGATCACGCGACCGCCGATTTTGGTGAAATCGGGCATCAGGAACCACTTGACGCCTTCGAGAGAGCCGGGAAGCATGAGGCCCCGCACGATCACGCCGAGCATGGTGACCAAGAGCAGGGGCATGAGGATCTTGGCCCATCGTTCGATACCGCGCTGCACGCCGCCAACCACCACCAGCACGGTCAAAATCAAGAACAAGGCGAAGTACAGGATGGTAATGGTTGAGGTCCCGTGGTACGCAGCCGCATTGCCTTGAACCAGGCTCTGACCGTACGTCACACAGTAGGCAACGACCTTGCCGGCTATGACCGCGTAGTAGGACAGAATCCCGAGACCCGTGATCAGTGCGAGGTAGCCAAGGTACCGCCACCTGGTGCCCGGACGGATAGCGAGGAACGCCCCGACCGGGTTCTTCTGGGTCGCCCGGCCCAGGCTGATCTCGAGCAGCATCACCGGCAGGGCAATGAACACCACACAGATCAAGTACACGAAAACGAAGGCTCCACCCCCGCTCTCGCCAGCCACGTATGGAAACCGCCAGATGTTGCCGAGACCGATGGCCGAACCCGCCGCGGCGAGAACGAACCCCAGTTGCGAACTCCACTCGCCCCGACCAGTTGGTGCACTCATCAATCTCCTCCTGGAAACCCGGCGTCGACACCAGCGGCCCCAATGCCTCGCCGGAATGCTGCCGAAGCCGCCGCAGACTGAAGCTAAAGCCTCCCGGGGCAGCCTGTCAATCGGCCTCGGGGGGGATGCGAGTTGTCAGGGCTTCGATGCGGCGTTGATTCGGGCTTCGGATAGACGGACCTGATTATCGACCTCGTCGAACTCTTCTGCAGAGACCGTCTTGAGCTTATCCTGCGCCTCCGCCAGGGTGGTCTCCGCCGCCGCGACGTCGATTTCGTCGATCGTCTCGGCGACCGACGCGAGGACCGTAACCGCGTCGGGCTGGATCTCGGCGAACCCCCCCTGGACGACCAGCCTGCCGGTTGAGTCACCGTCAATCCACGTGACCGCACCGGTGCCGAGAGAGGTCAGCAGCGGCGTGTGCCCCGGCAGCACACCGAG